>JBMYPM010000222.1:0-2521 GCA_049600275.1 Porticoccaceae bacterium
CATCGAAGTCGGCAAGCTGGCCGACCTGGTGCTCTGGAAGCCCATGTTCTTTGGTGTGAAGCCCGATGTCGTACTCAAATGCGGCACCATCGCGGCGGCTGCCATGGGCGATCCCAATGCCTCCATTCCGACGCCGCAGCCGGTTCACTATCGCTCTATGTTTGGTGCTATGGGTAAAGCCAATAACAATACCTCCATGCTGTTTTTATCCGGTACTGCAATCAGTGCCGGTATTCCCCAACAGCTGGGTTTGCAGAGCCTGGTGGGCGAGGTGAAAAACTCTCGTTCAGTGACCAAACAACATATGTTGCTCAACAACTACCAGCCCAAGATCGAGGTGGATTCCCAGACCTACGAGGTGCGCGCCGATGGGCAACTGCTGGTCTGCGAACCTGCTACCGAGCTGCCCATGGCGCAGCGTTACTTTTTATTCTGAGCTATCAGTTACAGGCTTTAAAGGGCGTATTTATGATTCGCATCACCAGTATTTTAAAGGAGTCCCAGCGCCACACGGCAACACTGAGTTTGCCGATCAAGGATCGTATTAAAAGTCGTATCAAAGTGGCTCTGGATGATGGCCGTGAAGCAGGCCTGTTTCTTCCCCGCGGCGAGATATTGCGCGACGGCGACTTGCTACAGAGCGAAGAGGGGCTGGTGGTAAAAATCTGCGCTGCTCCGGAAACTGTTTCCACGGTCACCAGCGACTGCATCCACGCCCTTACCCGAGCCAGCTATCACCTGGGTAACCGCCATGTTCCACTGCAAATAGATCGGGAGTTCCTGAGGTACCAGCACGATCATGTTCTCGATGAGATGGTGATCGGTCTGGGGTTGTCGGTCACTGTCGAGGAAGCTCCCTTTGAACCAGAAGCCGGCGCCTACAAATCTGCCGCCGGACACCATCATCACCATTAATCACTCTTTTACTAAAGGTAAAAAAAATGACTCACTTGTTTAAAAAAATTGCTGTTGCCGCACTGTTTCTATCCGGGCAGTCCGCTGTTCAGGCTCATAACGCAGATGGCACTGCGGCATCAGTCCTGCACTTTTTTACAGCAGCGGATCATCTCGGTTTTCTGGCTCTGTTTGCAGTGGTTCTGTCTGTCTCTTTTATTGGCCTGCACAAATTTTTCAATCAGTCCCAGCGCTAATCAACAATGCCAGCCAGTTCGCCCTCTAACCCACTCGCCGAGCTGAGACTTTTTCAGCTAATAAGCCCGTCACTGCCCGTGGGCGGTTTTACCTATTCCCAGGGGCTGGAGTGGGCGATTGAAGCTGGTTGGGTAACGGATGCACCCAGCCTGAAAAAATGGCTGCAAAGTGTTTTGTCCGCCAGTGTGGCAACCCTTGAATTACCTATCCTGGTCCGTCTGCTGCAAGGCTTTGAGCAAGGTGATGAGGCCGGCGTGGTGCGCTGGTCCCGCCTGTTGATTGCCTGTCGGGAGACCATGGAACTGCGCAAAGAGGAGCGCCAGCGCGGCGCGGCACTGGCAAAATTGTTGCCACAGCTGGGCGTAGAAATTCCACAGCAGATGGCATCGGCAGTGGCCAGCTGCCAATTGACCGGTTTTGCCCTGGCTGCCAGCCAGTGGGGCATCGACAGTCGGCAGCTATGCCACGGCTACAGCTGGAGCTGGCTGGAAAACAATGTTGTTGCCGGCGTCAAACTGATCCCCCTGGGACAGACCCACGGCCAGCAGATCATGCTTGAACTTGCCGAACATATTCCTCCAGCAGTGGAGAGCGCCCTGCGGGTTGAGGATGCCGGCATTCGCAGTTCAACCGTTGCTATGGCGATTGCCAGCAGTCGTCATGAAACCCAATACACCCGACTTTTCAGGTCATAAACCCATAAGGAAAAGATTATGAATCATGCAAATGCTCCACTGCGTATCGGTGTCGGTGGCCCGGTGGGGTCCGGAAAGACCGCCCTGCTCGAGGCACTGTGCAAAACCATGCGCGACAAATACAACCTGGCGGTGGTTACCAATGATATCTACACCCAGGAAGATGCCATTATCCTGACCCGCGCAGAGGCACTGGCGGCTGATCGCATTATGGGTGTGGAAACCGGCGGCTGTCCGCACACCGCAATCCGTGAGGATGCCTCTATGAACCTGGCTGCGGTGGAAGAGCTGAGCGAGCGACACCAGGGCCTGGATTTAATCTTTATTGAGAGTGGCGGCGATAATTTAAGTGCTACCTTCAGCCCGGAACTGGCTGACCTGACTATCTATGTGATTGATGTTGCCGGTGGCGAAAAGGTTCCCCGCAAAGGTGGACCCGGCATTACCAAAGCTGATCTATTGGTGATTAATAAAATCGACCTGGCACCCTATGTTGGGGCAAGTCTGGAGGTTATGGATAGCGATACCAAACGTATGCGTCCTTCAAATCCCTATGTGTTTACCAATCTTCACAAGCACATTGGCCTGGATACGATTATTTCGTTTATTGAAGATAAAGGAATGCTGGCAGCCTAGGCTGCCAGCATTCACTCCAGGATTTACGGAAAACCCGC
>JBMYPM010000223.1:0-2507 GCA_049600275.1 Porticoccaceae bacterium
GCAGGATGAAAAAAATCAAAAAAATACGACGCATTTAATCGTCAATTTCCAGTTTTATACAGACTCTAAATGACCGGGAAATGCACTGATCAGAGCATCATAAGCCATGAAAATCAGCACCGAGCTTACTCCTCATGATGATTAAAATATTCCAGCTCCGCCACCACAAATCTGCTTTCTTCAATTGAGGCCACGCTCAAGAACAAGTCGTTCCGGCCCGCGGAATAAGATACACCAAAGCCAACCGTCCCCCTGGCTGCCAGCCTGGTCAAGACTCTGGTGTCTACCGAGCCGGCATCGGTCAAATGCACTATGATTTCACTGTTAGAGCGTTCCACGTGAAAAATCTTATTGTTCGGCGTCACACCCCAGTCCCACACCGATAAAGGGTTTTTCTGAACCACTGGCGCACTCAGCTCTCCGGAGGACGATAATTGCCTGATTGCAAGATCCTGGCTACTCTGCACATACAGTTCATTATTACTTCCCTGATATGCACCAAGTATATTCTCAGCAATATCTGTGACGATTTTGGTGACCACATCTATCTTCACCAATGAATAAATATCCCCGAATTTTCTGGTCGCATAAATCGCTGTTCCGTCATTTGACCATGTCGCGAAAGAATATTCGCCACCATCGGTAGAGAAATGGCTTTCAACATAACCTTGAGTATTAACGATATAAATACTGGCTGATGAACCACCACGCTGGTATCCAATTACCAGCAGTTTATCACCCCATGGATGCCATCTGATTAAAGTCGGCAAGGTGTCTTCAGGCAGTGTGATAATACTGTGTTCTTTGCCCTCTCCGTCCGTCATCCATATTTCCGCCGCGGAAGACTCCGGCAGGTAAGCCAGACGATTAGAGTTCGCCGAAAAATCAGGACCTGAACCACTCAGTGAAGCCTTAACCTTCTGCTCCTGATTGAGATCAATGATTGCTATCTCATAGTTACGATTCCATTGTTCAAACGCAATCATAGCTGAGTCTGCATTGGAGCCTGGGCTGGCAGTGGGATAATGACCGTGGATATCCAACTTCGTACGCTGTGTGGTTTCGTGATCAAAAATAAATAAATGCGGCTGGTCAAATGGCGCGTAAACTTCATTGTCCCATGCGCTACCAAGTATTTTCTTACCGTTATCTATCCAGGTGACCCCAAAAATAAAATGGCTATAAAACAAATGGCTTTTCTGGCCCGACAAGTCCATCTCACTGATTCGAGTCTGGCTCCGCGAACCCAGCTCTGTAATCAGCAGTCTGGTGCTATCCGGATGCCAGGCTGTACCAGTCAGTGACATTCCCGGCTCAGCCGGGAACTGCCTTACTTCACCCGTAAGTGGCGAAATGAGCGCCAGCGAGCTGCTGTGCGCTAAACTTTCCCGCGCACGGTAGGCAATCCATAGACCGTCAGGTGACCAGCTTAATGGGCGAATATTACCAATCTGATAGAAATAAGAGCAATCACCCAGCCTGCTATCGGTTTTGGTAGGGATGACGTACAGGCGTATTTCACAGGACTGCGCCTGCCGGCTGGCTCTGATATAAGCAAGCCTGTGCCCCTCCGGTGACCACACAGGACTGGAGTCCCAGTAAGGCGTGTCGGTAATTTGCCGATATTGATCAAGCTGTCCGCTGTTTAGTTCAGCAATATATATATCGGGCTGGTTGCTTCGGTTGACCGCCCAGGCAAAAGCTATGTTGCGCTCATCCGGAGATAACGCCGGTGTTGATTCTATACCTGGCAGCTCAGACGCCAGCAAAACCTCGATGCCCGGTGTGGTTGGAGTATTGCTGCTATCAACAGCAACCACCAGCCACACCAGCAGCGCCAACGCTGCCCCACCGGCTGCCAGCCACCACAATGATCGTAGATGGATGAGCTGCGAAAATCGCAGTCCACCCGACTGTTGCACGAACAGCTCCGGATTTAACCGGTAACCTTTTTTAGAGATGGTCTCAATGTAACGCAAATTGCCGTGATTATCGCGCAGCAATTTGCGCAGTAATGCAATTACCCGGTTGACTGCATGATCCGTGACTACCCCGCCACGCCAAACTGTGTCGATCAACTCATCGCGGCTGACAACACGGCCTCCGGCGTCGTATAGACAACATAAGACCTGCATTGCCTTGGGTTCAACATGAAAAGTCTGGTCCCCGCCGACGATTTCATTGGAATCCGGATGCACAATCCATTCGCCCAGGCGGAACGCCCTGTTACGCACACTATCCATTGGTGGTTCACTCCATCGGCTTTGCAGCTTGATCCCGAGTATACAACTGACTATTCGTGTTTGGGTTTGCAAACTTGCAGCGGTTATACCCGCCCATCAATAAACAACCGCTTAACAGACCCGTATATGACCGCAAGAACACCATCATTATAAAAACATCATAAAAAAATCCGCTTTACATCAAGCATTTGTCAATCAGCCGAATTATTTTTTCAACCAATGATCGCTGCCAGGTACCACTGTCCCGCTGGTTACAAAGTGAAG
>JBMYPM010000224.1:0-2499 GCA_049600275.1 Porticoccaceae bacterium
ATCAACCGGGTCTGGTGTTGTTGGGGCACTTTCATTGCCACCGCCTCCACAGGAGGCCAGTGCAATTGATACTGCTATAAGTGAATATTTTAGGCTGTGCTGGAAATAGCGCTGCGAATGCATTCGAAAAACTCCCCGGGGTGTTGGTCTTTTTTTAATAGTTAAATATAAACTTATTATCACTGATTGCTTAGGGCAATGCTATTTAGTCTTAAATAGACATTACAGATTGTTAGCAGTTCAAGCATGGCTGCCATTTATAGCAATTGATCGGCAATCAAGGATAAAACGTACTACAAATATAAGAAAGTGTTCTGTTTATATAAGACCCGCCGGTTTTGGGTTCTCTTATTGATAATCAGGGCCGAAATAATAAAAAGTACAAAGTTATGAATCGCATTCTATTAACACTGGTTTTTCTATCTATAGCCTCCTGTGCGCTATTTGCACCCAGGGAGCCGGTAATTGCGCTGCTCGATAAGCATAAAATCACCACCACCAGTGGCACTGTACAGGGCCAGTTCGCCGACGCCATATCGACCTCCGCTGTGCTCAACTGGCTGGATATTCCCTATGCCCAGCCGCCGGTTGGCGATTTGCGCTGGCGAGCGCCGCGGCCACTGCAAACCCCGAAGGCGGTAATTGAAACCAGAGGGAATATAGCCTGCGTGCAGCCGGCAACTGAATACGGTGGAGCATCCGCTGAGAATGGTGAGTCTGTGGTTGGCTCTGAGGATTGCCTGTATCTGGATATCAGTGCGCCAGAGGATTTTGCCGATGCAAATTACCCAGTAATGTTTTGGATACATGGCGGCGGAAATACCACTGGCACCAAGAATTATTATGACTTCAGCAAGCTGGTAGAGAGCCAGAAAGTGATTGTGGTAACCATTAACTACCGCCTTGGTGCTCTCGGCTGGTTTACCCACCCGGCAATTCAGGGTATGCAGGCTGGGGTAGATGGGGTGGATGGATTAGATCAACTAGACGGTGCATCTAACTTTGGCACCCTGGATATTATCCAGGCACTGCGTTGGGTACAGGACAATATTGGCCAGTTTGGTGGCGATGCAAGCAATGTCACTATCTTTGGTGAATCCGCCGGTGGTCACAATGTCTACAGCTTACTCGCCTCACCCCTTGCCAAAGGGCTGTTTCACAAGGCGATCGCCCAGTCCGGTTACACGATTAGCAATAGCCTAGAAGACGCTTATAACTTCAAAGCTGCCAACAGCTATGTGACCAGGGGCGCATGGCAGGTTGTTGAAGATCTGCTGGTCAGGCAGCAGGGCAGTAGCCAGCAGTCCTATTCGAAAGAGGAACTACACCGACTGCTCAAGTATGTGGATGCCCGGGAATTTATCGCTCTCTACAATAAGACCGATAAGATTGACTATATTCCCCTGACCACGGCTGACGGTATTGTTATACCCAAGCAGGGGCTGCTGGCGGCAATGGCGGATCCCAAGTATGCCAAGAATATCCCGGTTATCTCCGGGGCCAATAAAGATGAGGTAACTCTCTGGTTGGGGCTGCACCGTTACTTTATCAATGTCGGCTATCCACTGACCCGGTTGCTGCCAGCGCGAATGACCATAAAAGATCCCCAGCTCTACAGCTTTTGGGTTCGCATTAGATCCCAGGCATGGAAGGCACGGGGTGTCGATGAACCACTGGATGCCCTGGAACTTGCCGGCTACGATAATCTCTATGCCTACAGATTTGACTGGGATGACCAGAAGACATCATTTTTTGCCGATTTCCCCAATATTATTGGCGCTGCCCATGGCACCGATATCTCCTTCGTCACCGGTGACTTTAAGTATGGCCCGATCACTTCCTATATCTATCCTGAAGGTGCCGAGCGCGACCAGATGCAGCGCACGGTGATGAATATCTGGGGGGATTTTGCCCTGTCCGCGACACCGGATAAATCCCTGCCTTTCCAGTGGCAGGCCTACAACAGTGCAGATAAAGCCTATGTACACCTGGACAAGGATGAGTTTTTGGCACTGGATTTTGAGACTGAAACCCTCGATAGCCTGCTGGCCAGCGTAGCCAGCTTTAGCGATGCCAGTTATGCGGAGAAATGTATCCTGGTCTGGGAGACATTGATCAATATTGGCGATGCGGATATTGCTCGCTACAACTCCTGGAATAACGGCCAATGTGCGAATTTTGATGCTCGTGCCGAGCAGAATAAAATAGCTGAGAAGTTGATAGAGAAATACGGCAGTCCCTCTGTTATCTAAGCTTTTCAACTACACTTTTAAGGTGAGTCATGATGAGTACAGCAAATCGGCAGGGGTGGTTGACAGATTTTTTTCAGTTTCCTGCAAGCCGGGTTAAAACCTTCTTTTTGATTCTACTCAGCCTGTTCTTTACCTATGCAGGCATAGATCACCTGGTCTCACCAGACTTCTATGTCAGTATTATGCCGCCGTGGATTCCCTGGCATCTGGAGTTGGTCTATATCAGTGGTCTGTTTGAAATTATGGG
>JBMYPM010000225.1:0-2449 GCA_049600275.1 Porticoccaceae bacterium
TTTGTACGGAGCTCTAAAGAGCTTGCTAGAATTAAGCCATTAAAATAATAAATATGATAAAAACGCGGGTAGCGAATTATGAAAGGGATGCTGTTTACATCATTTCTGTACCTGGTTGAAGAACAGTACGGACTTGAGATGGTTGATGAGGTGCTTGCCGAAGCGGCGCCGGCTAGTGGTGGCGTCTACACAACGGTGGGCAATTACGATCACAATGAGTTGATCAATATGATTGTGGTGCTGAGCAAAAAAATTAATGTCTCGGTAGTACACCTGACCAAAACCTTTGGCATGTATCTTTTTGCTGAACTGATCGCCGCCTATCCCCAGTGGATCGATGGCTTGAATTCCTCTTTTGCACTGCTCCACAAGGTCGATGGTTTTATTCACGGTGAAGTGAAAAAGCTCTACCCGGATGCCTCACCGCCAAAATTCCAGTGCACAGACTTCACAGATTCCACTATGGAAATTATCTATCAGTCACCGCGCTGTCTGGGTGATGTGGCTGAGGGACTTATCCAGGGCTGTGCTGCTTATTATGGTGAGAAGATTCTGGTGCGCCGTGAAAGCCTCGACGACAAAAGTGGATCCACAGAGCGCTTCCTGCTGACTCTGGTGAGTAACAGTGGAAAGGCTGTAACTGCCTAGTCGATTAAGAAGCCCTGGCAGCAAAATGTTCTGCTGCCAGGGTTTCTGTCTCAAGCTCTTTAATCAAAGCCTTTGATTAGGCAGTGGCTTTTAATGCCTGTTCAATATCGGCGAGAATATCTTCAGCATGTTCAATACCAACCGAGATGCGCACCAGGTCAGAGCTGACACCGGCGCGGGCCAGTTCTTCCTCATCCAGCTGGCGGTGGGTGGTGCTTGCAGGATGGCAGGCGAGGCTTTTGGCATCACCAATATTGACCAGCCGCTTGATCATCTGCAGGGCGTCGATAAATGCAGCGCCGGCAGTCTCACCACCTTTAATACCAAAGCTGATAATTGATGAGGGTTTTCCAGAGCTGATTCGCTTGGCCAGGTCGTGATATTTATCCCCTGGCAGACCGGCATAGTTCACCCAGCTGACCAGCTCGTGATCTTCGAGATAGCTGGCAATCTTCATAGCATTTTCAACATGACGATCCATACGCAGGGCCAGTGTCTCGAGACCCTGGAGAATTAAAAACGCATTAAAGGGTGAAATAGCTGCACCCATATTGCGCAGGGGAACTACCCTGGCGCGACCGATAAACGGCGCATCGAGGGCATCTGCATAGACCACACCGTGGTAGGAGGGGTCTGGTGTATTAAACAGCGGGAAGCGTGGATTGTCTTTCCAGGTGAAATTGCCACTATCGATAATAATGCCGCCAATACTGGTTCCGTGGCCGCCAATATACTTGGTCAGCGAGTGCACAACTATATCTGCACCATGCTCAAATGGACGACACAGATAGGGTGTGGCAACTGTATTGTCGACAATAACCGGAATACGGTGGCTGTGGGCCATCTCGGACAGGGCGCCTATATCGACAATATTGCCGGCAGGATTGCCAATGGACTCGCAGAACACCGCTTTGGTGTTGTCGTCGATCAGTGCTTCGAGTGCTGGAATATCATCACCGGAGGCCATGCGCACATCGATTCCCTGTTGCGGGAATGTATGGGCAAACAGGTTGTAGGTGCCACCGTAAAGCTGGCTAACACTGACGATATTGTCGCCGGCACGGCACAGTGTCTGGATTGAAGCAGTGATTGCCGCCATACCTGAAGCCATGCAGAGACCGGCAACACCGCCCTCCATCGCTGCGACACGCTGCTCGAGAACGTCGCAGGTAGGGTTCATAATACGTGAATAAATATTGCCCGCTTCAGCGAGATTAAACAGGTCGGCACCATGTTGCGTATCGCGAAAACTGTAAGAGGTTGTTTGGTAGATGGGCACAGCCACTGCGCGGGTGGTTGGGTCATCGTTAAATCCAGCATGGATTGCCTGTGTTTCAATTTTCATAATCTGCTCGTTCCCATTTGATTTTATTTTTACTGTTAGACCAGTTTTGCAAACGGACAGTTTTACTCAACTTTTAGTAAATCACAAGCTATCCATTGACCCGATTGGTAATCCACAGGGTCTGGTAGGGTTGCATCTCAATAGACTGCATTCTCTGGTTGCAGCTCAGGCCACTGACCAGGTCAATCCAGTTTTCATTGTCGATCAGGTTGATATCCGAGAGGTTTAAAGTCTGCACCGAGTCGCTGATATTGCTGACACAGAAAATACTCTGCTGTCGATCAATGCTCTGCCGCCAAAAACCAAACAGCTTGCTGCCAAGATGCAGGGTGAACTGGGTTGCATTGGGATGGAATGCCGACTGCTGGCGACGGATTTCAAGCAGCTGTTTAAGGCCGCTAAATACATTGGATTCACTGCTATCCGGGTCGGCTAAACGCGCTTCCAGTTCCGGGT
>JBMYPM010000226.1:0-2414 GCA_049600275.1 Porticoccaceae bacterium
TATATATCTGTATTATCTTTTTCCTGAGGGAAGTAATCTGGTTCACGTATATATTTATACAATGATAACCGGTGCAGGGAAATGGCAGAAATCAACCAACTACCCATTCAGGAATCTGACTCTAGCCCTGAATCCGAGAGCAGACTTCTCAGATTTATAGAGGCTTCAAAAAATATATCGCAGTTTTCAACAACCCTTATTAAAAACTCCCATCCTAATTCTGAAGTTGAGTTTGGCTATTATGCTGAATTATCAGAGGCTTTGGATATAAATGATTTTGAGAAAAAGATTCGAAATTCCTATGAGTTAAACCATGTGCTGGTTGATTGGTCGGTCAGTTGCCTGATTGCTGATGAAATTCCCGGCTCGATCGTCGGTGTTCCAGAACTATCGGTGTTGAGAAAGAAGTTAACATTGCTTAAGGCTCCTTCCGATGAGGTGATCGCCAATTCTGTGGGCCAGCTTTTTGCAGCCTGTGCAAAGCGCTCCGGCAATAGCGAAATTCTTCTGCGCGTTGAAAATGCCAACGACAGACTAAATTATATTCGTATCTGCGAGGCGCGAATGCAAACTGCGCCATTGGAGCCACTGCTGAAGATTGTGCAGTATGGTTCTGAAGGTGATTATGAGATGTTGAGGTCGTCTCTTAACACTCAGTTTGAGCTCAGTTTACGAATGCTGCCCCATGTTATGCGCCAGGGAATTTTCCCGGCGGTATCCATGACCGATGAGGTGGTGGTTGAAAGCGTTGCCGAAAAACCAAACTCGAGTTGGCGACAATAAGCAGAAACTTTAACCTCGTTGTTCTGTCTACCCTAGGCTTTTGGATGTGCTTTTATTGACAAGATAACCCATGTCCCTAATTATCTGTGGCTATACTCTTTACTTGAGTTCATTTAGCTCTGCAGTTTATTCGAGTTTTAAAGTTGGGCGGAATAGCCAAAAAAACGGGGACAATGTTTATGAGCAATCAATCAGCGCGCACCACAGAGGGCAGGGGACAGTTATACAGCAGTATCCTGGATACTATAGGCAACACCCCCTGCGTAAAGATCAATTCACTGGCCCCAGCAGCTGTCGACCTCTATGTAAAAGCAGAGTTTTTTAATCCGGCCGGGTCGGTCAAGGATCGTTTGGCAATTAGTATTATTGAAGAAGCCGAACGCAGCGGAGAACTTAAGCCGGGGCAGACTGTAGTTGAGGCAACCAGTGGCAATACAGGTGTAGGCCTGGCCATGGTCTGTGCGGCTAAGGGCTATCCCTTTGTGGCGACAATGCCCACCAGTGTCTCTATCGAGCGCCGTAAACTGATGCGTTTTCTTGGGGCAAAGGTTATTTTGACTCCCAAGGCGGATAAGGCGATGGGCTGTTACTTGAAAGCTGTCGAACTGGCCGAGGCCAATGGTTGGTTTCTGGCTCGTCAATTTGAGACTGATGCCAATGCGAAGATCCATGAAAATACCACAGCCCGTGAAATTCTCGCGGACTTTAGTGACAGTAACCTGGATTACTGGGTGACCGGCTACGGTACTGGCGGAACCTTTTCCGGTGTCGCGAAAGTATTAAAAGAGCAGCGCCCGGAGACAAAGATTGTTCTCAGTGAACCGGTTAATGCCCAGTTAATTGAAAGTGGTACAGCTCAGGAGCGCACAGCAGATGGTTCTCCCTCCGGCAGTCACCCGGCATTTGAGCCCCATATGATCCAGGGTTGGACGCCGGACTTTATTCCCCAGGTACTCCAGGAGTCCATCGATGCCAAACGCTTTGACCAGCTGGTACCGGTTGCTGCGGAGGATGGCATTGAGGCCTCAAGGATGCTCGCTCAGAAAGAGGGTATTTTCACCGGTATATCTGGCGGATCTACCTTTGCTGTGGCCCTTGAGATAGCGCGCAATGCAGCACCTGGTACGGTTATTCTCTGTATGCTGCCGGATACTGGTGAGCGCTACCTCTCCTCGCCGCTGTTTGAGGGTGTCGGCGAGGATATGAATGCCGATGAGCTGGCTTTATCCGTATCCACGCCGGGCTTTCATTTAAACGAGTAAGTTTTTGCGGCGGCTGTTTCTGCCTGGGCTATTTTTCCTGCTGGCGCCTGGCAAAGGCCTCAAGCTGTTCTTCTGTTGCCGGTGGTTGGTGTTTTTCTTTCCACTGGCTGTAGGGCATCCCGTAAATAGCCTCGCGTGCCTGGTCACTGGTTATATCGATGCCGCGCTCTTCGGCCTCGGCAAGGTACCATTTGCCCAGGCAGTTGCGACAAAACCCCGCCAGGATCATTAAATCAATATTCTGCACATCTTTATTTTCATCCAGGTGTTTGAGCAGTCTGCGAAATGTTGCGGCTTCCAGTTCGGTGGTGGATGTCATAGGTTATCTCTTTAGCTTGGGTTGTCAGAATTGAGCTACAAATAGGCTAT
>JBMYPM010000227.1:0-2406 GCA_049600275.1 Porticoccaceae bacterium
CAGAAACTTATTCTGAACCCAGTCTTCAATAAAGCGATTTGGCGCAACCAGCTGGATTCTCTGAGGCGTTGATGAGGCATCGCTGAGAGCGGCATCACCAGCAAAAAACTGTATTTTTAAAGGTCTTATCCAGGTATTGAACTGCTGGGGAGGCAGCTCGTCAGAGAGCTGCTTTGAACAATCCGACCAGATTGCCTGAAGAGCATTAAAATCCATGGGTTCACTGACACCAACACTAACGGCACCACCCAAAGAACCATGCTCAAAAGAGTTACTTAATTCCACCTATTTTTCTTCCCAACTCGAGATAACCCCAAAGGACAGATTTCACCGAACAACCAATAAAAAGTAAAAACCGCCAACAAAGTTAATTATTTCTTTTTTAATTTTTTTAGTTTTAATAGTCGAAAAGTCATTTTCTTTTCGTTGGAAAGATTCTATCCGCTTAAAATCCTTTTATCCACACTAACAAAAAACCACAATTTTAAACCAAAAATTATTTATCTATTAATATCAACAACTTAACTAATATCAATATTTTTTTTATTAACAGAGAGGGAATAAATTATTGATTAATATTTAACCAACTTCTGTGTATAACCTGTGTATATCCAGTTAAAAACCAGTGTTTATAGGGGTTTGATGAAACTTTTTCGCACATCGGTAAAGAAGCCAATAGTGGTTCGTGACCTAATAAATAAAAACAGTCACTTTCCAATACAGAAGGATGAAAATATATGGCCCAACAGGTCATCAGAGGTGAATTGGCCGGTAATTTCAGAGAGGTGATTCTGTGCCTGCCTGAGGTCTTCTGCCAACAGCTCACCGGCACTACTGGCAGCCAATTGCCTGCGACCTGTATCGACCAGTTGCAGGGCTTTTTCCAAGGCATCTAGGTGGCGGCGGCGGGCTGAGAAAAGCCCCTCCTCGCGACCCTGGAATCCCATACTGGCCTGGAGAAATGTTACGAGGTCATCGAGACCCGTTTTATGTTTGGCGGAAATAGCAAAGGTATCCGACTGTTCCTCGACGGGGCCAGGACTATGGCCAGTCTGGTCAATTTTATTTAAAACAACACAGATTGGCTGCCGGGAATCGGTATAGCGGGCAAAATACTCCGGCCAGATGGTTTGCAAATCCGGTTGATCGCTCTCACAGGCATCAACCAAAAACAGCACCTGGTCGGCGCGTTCTATCTCCTGCCAGGCGCGACGAATACCCTCCCGCTCGACCTCATCATCGCTGTCGCGCAGGCCTGCGGTATCAACAATATGCAGGGGCATACCATCAAGATTAATTTTTTCCCGCAACACATCACGGGTTGTGCCAGCCACAGGGGTCACAATAGCCGCTTCGCGACCGGCCAGTGCGTTTAGCAAACTGGATTTACCGGCATTGGGTTTACCCGCCAATACCACAGTCATACCGTCACGCAACAGGGAACCCTGCTGAGCCTTGCCCAAGGTATCGGCCAGGTCCAGGGAGAGGCGCTCAAGATTGGCTGAGAGACGTTCATCGGCGAGAAAATCAATCTCCTCTTCAGGAAAATCAATTGCCGCCTCAACATAGATACGTATCTGTATTATTTGATCGACAAGCTCATTGACCAGCCGGGAAAATTCTCCCTGTAAGGATCGCACCGCACAGCGTGCAGCCTGGGCAGAAGACGCGTCAATTAAATCTGCAATAGCCTCGGCCTGGGTAAGGTCGAGCTTGTCATTGAGAAAGGCGCGCTCACTAAACTCCCCCGGCCTGGCCATTCGCGCACCAAGCTGCAGGCAGCGCTGCAGCAAACTATCGAGGATTACCGGACCACCATGGCCTTGTAACTCGAGAACAGACTCACCGGTAAAAGACGCTGGCCCAGGAAAATAAATAGCCACACCCTCATCGAGAACCTGGTTATCCGCGCCTTTAAATTGACTGAAAACAGCTTCGCGAGGTGGCAGGGGCCTGCCGATAATATCGACGATCAGCTGCTCAATATTGCCCCCGGAAACACGCACAATGCCAACGCCGCCGCGACCGGGCGGAGTGGCGATGGCAACAATAGTATCGAGGTTATTTTGCAGCATATGAACTCAAACAAAAAAGGCCCTTAAAAGGGCCTTTTTAATTACTTTTTGCCTGCCCTTGAGGCTTTCTGGGTTGCCTCTAACTGCCGGTTAACATACCACTGCTGAAGCATTGACAGCAGGTTGTTAACCGTCCAGTAAAGCACCAGGCCGGATGGGAAAATCATAAAGAAGAAAGTAAACGCAATAGGCATTACTTTCATAACCATTGCCTGGGTTGGGTCAGTGGGCATAGGCTGCATTTTTTGCATCAACAGCATACTGGCGCCCATCACCAGGGGCAGAATAAAGTAGGGGTCTTTTGCAGACAGATCGGCGATCCAAAAAATCC
>JBMYPM010000228.1:0-2388 GCA_049600275.1 Porticoccaceae bacterium
CGAACCGGGGCGCGATGCTCAACAACAAATGCCACGCGACACCTTTTTGGGGTTCTCTCTATCTCGGCAAAAATAGCGTCGGCACCTAAAAACCCTCCTTCTTTTATACCACCGCGGCGACGGGATTTGCTGATCGTCCATATAAGCCCTGCCTGAACCGGCGATATAGTTTCATTCAACTCGTTGCCATAGAGGCATAATCCAGCCTCGAGGCGCAGAGAATCACGGGCACCCAGTCCCGCCCACTTAACAACGCCACTGGCTAATAACTGCTTACATAATATCTCAGCATGGGCTCGATCAACGGAGATTTCAAAGCCATCTTCTCCGGTGTAGCCCGAGCGGGAAATAAAGCAATCCACACCGCCAATAGACAGATGACAGCTGGTCATAAAAGTTAAATTAGAGGCTGTTGGAGAGAGATCATTCATAACCTTCGCGGCCTTTGGGCCCTGAAGTGCTATAAGCACCTGATCGCCCATATACTCGACGGCAAATCCCGACAAATGATTGCGCAAATGGTTTAAATCTTCCTCCTTGCGCGCTGCATTGACGACCAGGAAATAGGTATCTTCAGCCCAGCGGGTAACCACCAAATCATCGACAACTCCGCCTTCGGCATTGGTCATCACGCCATACTGTTGCTGATAGATAGGCATTGACTGAAGGTCCATAGGTATCAGCTTTTCCAGAGCGGCACCTATACCGGAACCACTGAGAATAATCTGCCCCATATGGGAGACATCAAACAGGCTGGCGGCATCTCGACTGTGGTTGTGCTCACGCATAATCCCGGTGCTGTAGTGCAGGGGCATGTTGTAGCCGGCAAATGTGACCATTTTTGCCCTGGCTGCAACGTGCATATCATAGAGAGCGGTTTTTCTGAGCTGTTGTCCATCCGTGCTGTACATTAGCTTTTCGCCTTTACTTTCCGTGTAAATTTATCGTCCATTTAACCTATCAATTATTTTCCGCTATTCCTTAGCATTCAATAATATTAACTGGCACCTCCAGTACATTGGTAGCCAGCCCACCGCGGGAGGTCTCCTTGTAGCGCTCGTGCATATCCTCACCGGTTTTGCGCATGGTTTTAATCACCTTATCCAGTGACACAAAGTGCGAACCATCCCCGCGCAGGGCCATGCGCGCCGCATGAATAGACTTTACCGAGCCCATCGCATTGCGCTCAATACAGGGCACCTGCACCAGCCCACCCACGGGATCACAGGTCAGGCCAAGGTTGTGCTCCATAGCAATTTCTGCAGCATTCTCTACCTGGGATGGGGTTCCGCCAAGTACCTCAGTAAGGGCGCCGGCAGCCATTGAGCAGGCAGAACCCACCTCACCCTGGCAGCCAACTTCGGCACCGCTGATCGAGGCATTCTTTTTGTAGAGAATACCAATCGCCGCTGCGGTGAGCAGAAAGCGGATTACCCCATCATTATTGGCGCTGGGAACAAAGCGCATATAGTAGTGTAATACGGCGGGAATAATGCCTGCCGCACCATTGGTCGGCGCTGTTACTATACGACCACCAGCGGCATTCTCTTCATTGACCGCCAGGGCATAGAGCGTTACCCAGTCGAGCACCGACAGGGGATCGGCCATGGCAGCTTCCGGGCGGCTGAGCAATTGCTGGTGCAACTCTTTGGCGCGCCGTCGTACTTTTAATCCGCCGGGCAGCATCCCCCCATTGGCCATACCATTGGCAACCGAGGCCTGCATCACTGACCAGAGGCGTAGCAACTCATCGCGAATCTGCTCTTCACTGCGCCAGGATTTTTCATTCTCAAGCATCAATTCTGCAATGCTCAGCTTATGTTCTTCACAGAGTTCGAGGAGTTGATTGGCTGATTCGAAGGGGTAGGCAACAGTGCGGGGATCTTCAGCCAGGTAATCACTGCCTTCGGCCGTTTCATCAACCACAAAGCCGCCACCCACTGAGTAGTAGGTATGCTTGCTGAGAATTTTACAAGCCTGGTTATAGGCGGTAAAAATCATGCCGTTGGAATGAAAAGGCAAGACTTTTTTGCGGTACAAAATCACATCGGTCTCGTGGTCGTATTCGATACTCCGAGTGCCACCAAGGCTGATAGATCGCCCTTCGCAGATGCGCGCAACCCGTTCTTCGATAGATGCCACATCCACGCTTTCGGGCTGCTCGCCCTCGAGGCCCAACAATATCGCTTTCGGGGTGCCGTGCCCTTTTCCCGTAGCCCCAAGAGAGCCGTACATCTCGGCCTTTATGCGGCTTACATCGGGCAACAGCCCGGAATCTCGCAGAGTCTCAACAAACTGCCGCGCAGCGCGCAGCAACGCTCTCTTGCCTGACGGGGGATGCCGTACCATCAGCGGTGGCAAACCTGCTGGCCATCATGGCTGACAACG
>JBMYPM010000229.1:0-2374 GCA_049600275.1 Porticoccaceae bacterium
TTTGAAGACCAGCCGGCGACAGAGTTTTTCTGGAAATACGATGGCACCAGCTATGCCAGCCGCCTTGTGGGCCCGGTGGCTGTGGAAAATATCGGTGAATTCCTGAGCTCAGGGCTGGGTACGCCACAAATTGTCGACAGCAAGTCCGGGCGCCTGGTATTTGATCTTGCCTGGCAGGACCAGCCGTGGAAAATCTCCCGTGAAAATATAACCGGCGACTTTGAAATCAAGCTGCGAGAGGGTAGTTTTTACAAGTCCCCGGGCGGTTCTGGTGCAGCGTTGAAAATGGTCAGCCTGGTCAACTTCGCCAACTGGTTGCGGCGCCTGAAACTGGATTTCTCCGATGTGGTTGGACAGAACCTGGCCTATAACAGCCTCGATGGCACCTTGCACTTCGAGGAGGGTGTCGCCAGTTTCAGGGACCCACTGCGGATGAAGATGCCCTCGGGTCGTATGAGTATGGCCGGGGACTTTGATCTGCTTGACGAAAAGGTTAATGGCCGCCTGGTGGCAACGCTGCCGGTGGCGACCAACCTGCCCTGGGTAGTGGCCCTGATGGGCGGGCTTCCCGCCGCCGCCGGTGTCTATGTCACCAGTAAGCTGGTTGAAAAACAGGTCGACCGACTGTCGAGTATCAGCTATAAGATATCTGGACCCTGGGATGATATTGAGGTTGAGGTGGATCGTATATTCGCCTCGGACCTGAAGGATGAAAAGTCCCAAAAGCAGAAGAGTGAGCAAAAGGAAGAGCCTGGTAATGATGCAGAGAACAGCAAAAAGTAACTCTTTAATTGCCGCAGCAGTCCAGCTGCGACCCGGTGACTCAATCGAGCAGAGTCTCAGAAATGCCTCCGCAATGATTCAGCGCGCCGTCGATAAGGGGGCAGAATTAGTTGTACTGCCGGAGAATTTCGCCCACCTGGGTTGCGATAATTTCAGCGCTATTGGCCAGGCTGAATCAACGCCCCAGGGGGTGGTGCGACAGTTTCTGTCGGACCAGGCGCGCCAGCAGGGCATCTGGCTGGTGGCGGGCACAGTGCCGGTCAGCGACCCGGGACAGCAAAAACCCTATGCCCGTTCTCTGTTGTTCGATCCCCAGGGCAGTCAACACAGCTCTTATGACAAGATTCATCTGTTCGATGTAGCGCTGGATAAGGCCGATCTCAGCGATGGCCAGCAGAGCAGTTATCGCGAATCGGATAATTTTAGCCAGGGGTCTGAAACTGTGGTGGCGCAGACAGACCTTTGCACCCTGGGTCTATCAGTCTGTTATGACCTGCGCTTTGCCGAACTCTACCGTCAACTGGCGGATTTAGGTGCACAGATAGTGACAGTTCCGGCAGCCTTTACCGCGGCCACAGGCAGGGATCACTGGCTGCTGTTACTGCGCGCCCGGGCGGTGGAGAATCAACTGTTTGTGATTGGTGCCAATATGGTTGATCGTGAACATCCGCGCCGCGCTCTCTGGGGGGGCAGTGCCATTATTGATCCCTGGGGTAATCTGCTGGCAAGCCTGGATGACAGGCCGGGGGTGGTAGTGGCAGAGATTGATTTAACGATGATCGATAGAGTCAGGGCCAAGATGCCGGTGAGTTTACACCGCAAGTTGTAACTATTTTTCTGGACAAAACAGGCTACATTAAGAGCCCTATTCAGACAGCTCTCTTAAGTAAGCAAAAATCTTACGCGCGGCAGCGGGACTTTTTTTCTGTGCCAGTTCACGGCTCGCCTGGCGATGAAGATTGCGCAGCTGCTGGCGATCGGCCTGGGGATACTTTTCAATCAGCGCTTCAATCGCCGGCGCCCCTTCACTAATTATGCGATCGCGCCAGTTTTCCAGCTGTTGAAAGTGCTGTCTGTAGGTCTGTGACTGATGATCCATCATATCCAGTGTCTTCTGGATAAAACTGATATCGGCAGTGCGCATCAGCTTGCCGATATACTGCAGCTGGCGGCGTTTACCCTCACGGTTTTTTAGCCGCCGGGCTTCATAGATAGCATCCTTAAGATTTTCCGGCAGATTAAATTTTGTCAGCTGGCCCTCTGGCATCTCGACCAGTTGGCTGCCCATATCCTGGAGTGCCTGGCTCTCGCGTTTGAGCTGGGATTTACTTATCAGCTCTTCATCTTCAAATTCATTATTGTCAGTCATCAGGTATAGAACACCGTAGCCAGTCCAAGAAAGGAAACAAAACCGACAATATCGGTTACTGTTGTGAGAATAACCGTGCCAGCCAGTGCCGGGTCGATTTTTATTTTTCGCAGTATAACCGGTAACAATGTGCCGGAAATGGCGGTGGCCATCAGGTTGATACTCATGGCCAGGCCGATAATCAGGGCAATGGTCCAGTCGCCGAACCAGAGAGAGACCAGG
>JBMYPM010000230.1:0-2374 GCA_049600275.1 Porticoccaceae bacterium
GATGGCAGATTAAAAGGAAATAATTACAACATGGAATTCTTCGATTTTTTCTCGAACCCCTCTAAACCGATGATAGGGCTGGATATTTCCTCATCTGCTGTAAAGTTGGTCGAGCTCAGCAGATCCAGCGACGGCTATAAAGTAGAAGCCTACAGGGTACTGCCATTACCCGCCAATACAGTGGTCGAAAAAAATATTGCCGACCTGGATGCTCTCTCCGAAACGATCGAATCCGTTGTTAAACGCTCGGGCACCAAGCTAAAGGACACTATAGCTGCAGTTTCCGGCTCGTCTGTTATCACCAAGGAGATTGAGCTTCCCGCAGGCCTTACAGAGTTGCAGATGGAGATGCAGATTGAAGTTGAGGCTGACCAGTATATCCCCTACCCGATGGAAGAGGTCGCCTTCGATTTCGATGTGATTGGCCCGGTAGAGAATAACCCAGAGCTGGTAAAGGTCTTGCTCGCCGCCTGTCGCCAGGAAAATGTTGAGCATCGACGCCAAGCGCTTGAGATGGGTGGGCTGCAACCCAAGGTAATAGATGTAGAGGGTTTCGCCGTAGAGCGCGCCTACAAGTTGATGGAAGACCAGCTCGACCAGGTCGGCGACCAGGTTGTTGCCATCGCAGATATAGGTGCAACCATGTTTACCTTTACAGTGCTGGTGGATGGCAAAACCATCTACAGCCGTGAGCAGTTGTTTGGTGGTAAACAGCTAACCGAAGAGATTCAACGACGCTACGGTCTGTCCTGGGAAGAGGCCGGTGAGGCAAAGCGCAAGGGCGGCCTGCCCGAGGACTATGAGAGCGAAGTGCTGGCGCCATTTAAAGAAACCCTGATTCAGCATATTACCCGCTCCCTGCAATTTTTCTATTCATCCAGCCATTTCAATTATGTAGACCAGCTTTTTCTCGCCGGTGGCGTATCTGCCCTGGAGGGATTGGTCGATGAGGTCGAACAGGCGATTGGTCTGCCCACCGCAGTGGCGAATCCCCTGGCAAATATGCAGCTGAGCAAGTCTATCAATGCTTCGGCAATAGCCAATGATGCCCCGGCACTTTTACTTGCCGTAGGGCTGGCGATGAGGAGTTTCGAGTAAATGACAAGTATTAACTTACTGCCCTGGCGTGAGGAGTCCCGTGAACAGCGCAGAAAAGCTTTTCTCGGCAAGCTGTTTGCCGCCGCGCTGATTGGCGCTGTACTGGTATTTATATGGATTTCGGTCGCTCAGGCCAGGTTGGATAATCAAAATTCACGGAACAGCTACCTGCAGTCGAATATTGCAGAGATGGATAAAAAAGTTGCCGAAATCAGTGAACTCAAAAGTAAAAAGCAGGAGATGATTTCGCGCATGAGGGTTATACAGGACCTGCAGGGCAATCGCTCGGAAATTGTTAAGGTCTTTGATGAACTTGTTCGGGCCGTTCCGGATGGCGTCTATCTGGCAACCCTTGAGCAAACTGCCGACAGGATCAAGATGTCAGGCTTTTCAGAATCTAATAACCGTATTTCTACACTGATGAGAAACCTTGATAACTCCCATAAATACCAAGAGTCAAACCTCACCAAGGTTCAGCAGGATACAACACTTGGCGACCAGGGCAGTGTGTTTGACCTGCAGATTAAAATAGAGAGACCTGATAGCGGGCAGCCTGCTATTGCTGCGCCCTAGAGATAAATTAACAGTGAAACTTATAAATTTTTAGCAGGGACCCTATGCCATTTTTAGACAGCATAAAAGAGTTAAAGGACATTGATTTTGCCGAACTGGATGTTCAGCAAATTGGTGTGTGGCCGACTGCGTTAAAAACCCTTTTAATCGCCATGATTCTTATTGTAATTTTGATTTTGGGTTATTTTTTTAAGGTGCAGGATATTAGCCAGCAGACCCAGCGTGCTGCACAGCAGGAGACGCAATTATTACAGCAGTACCAAAGCAAGGCCTTTCTGGCTGCCAACCTGGATGCCTATCGCCAGCAGATGATTGAGCTGGATAAGACCTTTGGCGCACTGTTAAAGCAGCTGCCAAAGGACACCGAAGTTCCCGGCCTGCTTGAGGATATTACCGAAGTCGCCTACGGAAGCGGTCTTACTATGAAGTCGATCGCGCTAGAACCGGAAAAGGTCTCTGAGTTTTATGTTGAACTGCCAATCAGGATTGATGTAACTGGTGATTACCACGACTTTGGCTCCTTTGTCAGCGGTGTGGCCTCACTGCCGCGAATTGTAACCTTGCATGATTATTCCATAACAGAATCTGATGCTTCACAGCTAAATATGGTGATAGAGGCAAAAACCTATCGCTATAAAGCGGAGGCAGAGTGATGAATATTCTTACCCTGGGAATTTCAGCAGGCTTATTAGTCAGTGCGCTG
>JBMYPM010000231.1:0-2345 GCA_049600275.1 Porticoccaceae bacterium
GCTGGATGAGGACAGCCAGCGCCGCCTGGAAACCAACCCGATGCGCATTCTCGACAGCAAGAATCCGGAGACCCAGGCTCTGCTCAATGATGCCCCCAGCCTCGGGGAGTTTATCGACGAGGAATCTCGCCAGCACTTCCAGCAGCTCTGTGCTGTGCTGGATGTTGCTGGTATCAGCTACCAGGTCAACCCGCGACTGGTACGCGGGCTCGACTACTACTCTAAAACCGTGTTTGAGTGGGTGACTACCCAACTGGGTGCCCAGGGTACGGTCTGTGCCGGTGGTCGCTACGATGGACTGGTTGAGCAGCTGGGTGGCAAACCCTGTGCCGGCGTTGGATTTGCCATGGGGGTGGAAAGACTGGTTCTGTTGCTTGACGAGCTGGGCGTTGTCCCTGATAGTGTCGGGCAAACCACAGATGCCTACCTGGTTGCTGTTGGTGAGGTGACCGCCGAGGCACTGGTGTTGGCAGAAAATCTGCGATCTAATTGCCCATCCATTCGCCTGCAGACCAACTGCGGTGGTGGCAGTTTTAAATCGCAGATGAAAAAAGCGGACAAGAGTTCTGCATCTGTGGCCCTGATTCTGGGTGAGGATGAAGCGGCCAATAAAAACATCGGGGTCAAGTTTTTGCGAGAGGACCGACCCCAGCAAACCGTTGACCAGGCAGACCTGGCCAGCTACTTAACGACAATAATTAATAACGACTAATTGAGGAATACTCGTGGCAGATCACATTACAGAAGAAGAGCAGATTGAAGCTCTTAAGGGTTGGTGGGAAGAAAATGGCAAGCAGACCCTTCTCGGCATTGTACTGGTAGTTGGCGGCTATTTTGGCTGGCAGGGCTGGACCGAACACAGCGCGGAAAAGGCATCTGCTGCCTCACTGACCTATCAGGAAATGATCGAAAATATGGTCGGCCTGCAGCCCGGTGAGACCCTGGCAGAAGATAAGCAGTTGGCGGTTGAACTGCTGGCAGACAAGCTTAAAGCGGAAAACAGCGGTTCCCAGTACGCAGTCTATGCCGCCCTCACCAAAGCCAAGCTGGCGGTGGATAGTGGTGACCTGGATGCAGCTGCCAGTGAACTGCAGTGGGCTATGGACAGTGCTGATCAAGTCACCGAGCTTGTTGCCCGCCTGCGTCTGGCCCGTGTTGAAGCTGCCCGCGGCAATCTGGATACAGCTCTCCAGCTGGTTCAGGGTGTGGATGCAGCTGATATGAAATCAGCCTACGAAGAGGCCAAGGGCGATTTCTACTTTGAGCAGGGTAACGCCGCCGCTGCCCTGACTGCCTACCAGGCAGCACAGGCCAGTGATCAGTCAGGAGATGCATCTGTTGGCGCACTACTGAGACTCAAGGTCGATCTGGTCCAACCTGCGGCTGAAGAGTAAGGGATTACCGGGCTGGTAATAGCCAGTCTGCAAAACAGGATAAAAGTTCGGGAAAGAGTCCATGAAAAAATTAAATTTATTGCTCTGCGCTATTTTGCTCTCCGGTTGTAGCTGGTTTGGTGGCGACGACGATGAGGGTGAAATCAGGCCTGCTGAACTGGTTAAGTTCAGCGAGCGAGCCAGCCTTAAAAAACAGTGGTCGGTCAATATAGGCGCAAGCAATAAAGAGTTCTGGAACAGTCTGCGGCCCGCCGCCAGCGAAGAGCTGGTTTTTGCTGCCGATCACCGCGGCAAGGTTACCGCCATCGATGTAGCCACTGGCAAGCGCCGCTGGAGCACAAAGCTGGAAAAGCCGGTTTCCGGTGGCGTGGGTTACGGCAAGGGGCTGGTGATGGTTGGCACCATCGAAGGTGAACTCCTGGCACTGGATGCCACCGACGGCTCCCTGCTGTGGAGTAGTAACGTCAGCTCGGAAATCCTCTCAAGCCCCCAGACCAACGGGCAGGTTGTAGCGGTGCAGACCATCGACAACAAACTGTTTGCCTTTAGTGCCGCTGATGGCTCCACCCTCTGGCAGCACGAGGACGATGCGCCGCTGCTCAGTGTGCGCGGAACCAGCTCACCGCTGATGACCGATAAAATGGTGCTCGGCGGTTTTGATTCGGGCAAGCTGATCGCCTTTAACCCGGAAAACGGCTCGCTGATCTGGGAATCACGAATGGCATTGCCCAAGGGGCGAACAGACCTGGAGCGCATGGTAGATATCGACGGTTCACCACTGCTGCAGGGTGATGTTATCTATGCGGTAACCTACCAGGGTCGCCTCGGCGCACTCTCCCGGGGTACCGGCAGAAGCCTCTGGTTCCAGGACAGCAACTCCTACCAGGCACCGGCCCACAGTCTGGGACAGGTCTTTGTCACTGAGTCAGACAGCACGGTTCGCGCTTTTCG
>JBMYPM010000232.1:0-2339 GCA_049600275.1 Porticoccaceae bacterium
GGCATGAACGGGGATAGCGAAAAGCCACTGTTCCAGCAGGCGCAAATAGAGTTTGCCGCCCATATTCGCAGTCCCGAAAGCAATCCGGCACCTGAGGGTATCGAAGATCGGCGGATGAATATCTACCGCAACCTGTTTTTTAATAATATAGAGTCGTTTATTGCTAACGGCTTTCCCATCCTTAAATCCATTATTGATCCCGAGCAGTGGACAGCCATGGTGCGCGACTTTGTTCACCACCACCAGAGTCACAGCCCCTATTTCCTGGAGATAGGTACAGAGTTTTTGCACTATCTGCAAAATGAGCGCGACCCCGGCGAGACTGATCCCGCCTTTATGCTAGAGCTGGCCCACTACGAATGGGTGGAGCTGGCCCTGGACACCTCAACCCTGGAATTTCCCGAGGTGAAAGTCGAGGGTGACTTGCTGGCTGACTGCCCGGTGGTCTCGCCACTGGCCTGGCCCCTAAGCTATAACTACCAGGTGCAGATGATCGGCCCGCAATACCAGCCCACAGCGGATCAGGCTGTTCCCACCCATCTTATTGTCTATCGCAATCGCGCTATGCAGATAGGCTTTTTGGAAACCAATGCCACCACCAGCCGTCTGCTGGAGATATTTCGCCAAGAGAATCTCTCCGGTCGCGAGGCGCTGCTAAAGCTGGCATCTGAACTCAACCATCCCAATCCACAGGCCTTGCTTCAGTTCGGCCTTGATCTACTATTACAGTTACGCAGTAAAGATATTATTTGCGGATTCCATTAATTTTTTATCCTCAAGACCCTCAGGCTGTGTACGCGGCTGGCATTGAGCAGTAGAATGCGCCGTTATACAGAGATGCAAATGATTTGCGAGTAATTTTATGAACAAGATAAGCTTTGCAGCAGTTGCTGTAATTCTTTCAGGATTGGCGGCAGTACCGGCTTTTGCCGATGATGACAGGTTTGAAAGCCTCAATCGCAATGTTTTCACTATCAATGACCGCCTCGATCAGTATGCACTGCGCCCGGCTGCAGTGACCTACAAAAAATTGATGCCAAATCCCTTGGAAAAAGGCGTTGATAATTTCTTTGGCAATCTCGACGAAGTGACCAATGTGGTCAACGATCTTCTCCAGGGAAAGTTTAACCAGGCAGCCCATGATGGTGGACGCTTCCTGCTCAATACAACCCTGGGTCTCGGCGGTCTTTTTGATGTGGCCCAGCGCGCCGGCCTGGAAAAAAGTGATGGCGAGGATTTTGGGCAGACACTGGCAGTCTGGGGTGTGGGTGAAGGCCCCTACCTGATGCTGCCCCTTATAGGCCCATCCACATTGAGGGATGCCCCGAGTAAATTCGTCGATAGTATAACCAGCCCATTTTCCTACGTTGATGATGTAAGAACCCGCAATACCGCCAGAGGTGTTGATCTTTTGGCCAAAAGAGCGGGGCTGTTAGAGATTGATCGAGTGATCTCCGGGGATAAATATCTGTTTGTTCGCGATGTCTATTTGCAGCGCAATAGATACCTGGTCAACGACGGTGCCATAGAAGATGACTTCGGTGATTTTGAAGATTATTAATAACAACAGTTCTAGCCAGCGCAAGCCGGATTAACAATGAATAAAGCGTCAGGCCTGGTTATTTTCCTCCACGGAAATGAACCCAGGGTGCAAAGTTTAAGTCACAGTCTCCAGTCCCTTGGTCGGGAGACTGCGGCGGCGCAAAATTACGAAGCCATAGCCAACCTCTGCTCCGACCCACTGATTCAACCAGTGGTTATCAGCTCTGAAAATACCCCCCTGGAAACCGACAGCCAGCGCGAACAGCTGCAAGTGATGGCCACTAAATACCTGGTGATTGTCGCATTGAGCGAAGAGGGCATTAATAATATTGCCGAATACTTTCGTCTCGGTGTCGCCGATGTAGTCTTTCCTGAAACCAGCGAAGAGAAAATAAAAAATACATTGCAGCGCATAGATCGCCGCGCAGAATCGCGCCTGCAAAAAAGGCTCTATCGCAGCGAACTGGAAAAGGCCAACCTCGAACTGCAGGAGAGCCTGCGCCTGCTAAAGCAGGACCAGATGGCCGGGCTGGAAGTGCAGAAAAGCCTGATGCCAGAGAGCCCGTTAAAGTTTGGCGACTATGAAATCTCTCACTCAATCACCCCATCCCTCTATTTAAGCGGCGACTTTGTCGGCTATAACTTTGTCCTTGGCCGCTACCTGCTGTTTTACTTTGCCGATGTCTCCGGCCACGGTGCCTCCTCGGCATTTATCACCGTACTGCTGCGCTTTATGATTGGCCGGGTAATCCGTCGCCACCAGCTGGAAAAAGACTATGTCGCCCTGGCCCAGGCAC
>JBMYPM010000233.1:0-2335 GCA_049600275.1 Porticoccaceae bacterium
AGTTTTCGGTAAAGCGAAAGCCCATCATCAGACCGAGGCCAATGGCCATATCTGCATAGCCAGAGAAGTCAAAATAGAGCTGGGCGCTGTAGGCCAATACCGCCAGCCAGGCGTCAAAGAAGGTCGGATCCTGCAATGCAAAGCCCTGGTTAACCAGGGGCGCCAGGCTATCTGCGATAACCACCTTTTTAATAAAGCCAAGCATAAAGCGCTGAATGCCGAGAGCAAATTTATCGACACTGTGACTGCGCTGGGAGAACTGTCCGGCTATATCCTTATAACGCAGCACAGGACCGGCAATCAGCTGCGGGAACAGCGCAATAAAGGCGGCAAAATCGATAATATTTTCTGTGGCAGGTGTATCCCCACGGTAGACATCAATAATGTAACTGATCGCTTGAAAAATATAGAAAGAGATACCTATGGGCAATATGACCACAGTCAGCAACCAGGGATCCAGACCCAGCTCTGTCATTGCGGCGTTTACTGTGGCGACACCAAAATTGGCGTATTTAAAATAGCCCAGTGCGGAGAGATTGACAGCTATACCCAGAGTGACCCAAAGCCGAGCCTTTCCTAAACCCGATGCGCAATTAGATATACGCCGACCGATAAAATAATTCCACAGGGTAACAGCGACGAACAGCAGCAGGAAATCAACCCGCCACCAGGCGTAAAAAAGGTAACTGCCAATTAATATTACCCAGGAGCGTTTCTGTTCTGGTGTCAGGTAATAAATTGTCAGAAACACCGGTAAAAAAATAAATAAAAAAATATTGCTGGAAAAAACCATGTCCTTTCGAATCCCTGAATGCATATTATTTTTTTAACAACGGGCTATATATGCCTCTCTATTGACATAGCAAACACCAAGCCAACTTTAGAATTCGCAATAGCGCTATAAAAATCAACGTGTTAGCTAAGCTTTTGACTGGGAGGCTGAATTGCAGCAGCGAATTTGCATTGCAATTTCAAAATTCCTGTTGCGTATTGCAGTGCAATTTGCAAAACAAACAGTTCCCCCGCGGCCGGATTTTAAAAATATCACTTTTTGATATGCCCCCTTCCGGCTGACAGGGCACTGATTTATATAGCTTTTATATAAAATCAAATTCTGGAACCGCTGCTGATCGGCTCTTGGCGCAATAATTGCGACATATATACCTGGAAAAGATAATAAAGCTATTGGAAGGCACTACTGTTTGGAAATTACCCGGGAAAAGGCCTGTCAGCGACTGCATCACAGAGTTGCTACACCGCTAAACTTATATATTGATGGCCAGCACTACAGGGCGTCGGATTGGAGTCTGGGTGGGTTCAGGGTGCGCGACTGGAATCGTTGGAACCAGGGCATAGAGCCCGGCAACCAGTTGCAATGTAAATTCGAACTGCCCTTCCAGGGCTTTAGTATCGCCTTTGATGTGGTCACTGAAGTAGTGCGTATAAATCCTCAGCGCGGTCACCTCGCCTGCAGGTTTATCGATTTGGACGAGCGCCAGGCTGAGCTGATAAACCACTTTATTGAACAGTTGGTTCGCGGCGCCATGACCCCGGTTAAAGATACTATCCTGCGTATTGATTCCCCGGTGACACCAGTATCGACCAAGCCCAATGCCAGCCCTGTTGAACAGTTGCCGGCGGGACGAATCCCCCTGCGAATGATTGCTATGTCGCTATTTTACCTGGCGCTGGGTATCGGCTTATTCAGTCTGCTGTTAGCCACTCTGTATGAAAATTTTCTCAGTTTAAAAGTTGATACAGCGGTTACCTCAGCACCGGTTGAATCAATTGTTTCGCTAGTGGATGGTCGCATTAGCCGAGTATCCAGCATTATCGATGAACCGGTTGCCGAGGGAACACCGATAATGACTATTGAATCACCGCAGCTAAAAAAACAAATTGCTGAGGCTAAGACCCGCATTGAACAGAAACAGCTGGAACTGGCGGCACAGCGCAAACGCTATCTGGTCGCCGTGGATATCTCCGGTTCAGTTACCAGCAGAGAGGCGCGCCTGCTGCAGATTGATATTGACCTGGTCGAGCAGGAGGTCAGGCTGGCGATGCAAGACTTGCTCGCCCTCTATGAATACCAGGAAAACCTTTCAATACTCTCCCCCAGTGATGGTCGCCTTGTAGAGCTGGTTCGAGAGCGCGGTGCAATGGTTAAACGCGGCGAAACTCTCGGCATCTTTGAGCGCGCCGAGGTGCCGGCAGTTAATGTGTTTGTCACCGAACAGGAAGCCCGCTCAATCTACCTCAGTCAACTGACTCAGGTAGATCTGCTCAGCCTTAACCAGCAGTGGTTTGGTTTTGTAACTGATATCAGGAAGGATAC
>JBMYPM010000234.1:0-2294 GCA_049600275.1 Porticoccaceae bacterium
TCCAACCTTTTACTCGGCAGCGATCAGCCGGATCAGGCCTTTGCTGTACTCAGTGCTGGACTGCAGACTTATCCCAACGATACCCGGCTTCTCTATGCGCGCTCTATGGTTGCCGAACTGCAGGATAATTTCGTCCTTGCCGAACGGGACTTGCGCGCAATCCTCGCCCAGGACGCGGACAATTCAGCGGCCTTAAATGCCCTCGGCTACAGCATGCTTTTGCATACCGATCGTTATAAAGAGGCGCACAAACTAATTAAGCGTGCCTACCTTCTCAATCCGGGCGACCCGGCTATTCTCGACAGTCTCGGCTGGGTGCTTTTTGTACTCGGCGATGCACAGCAGGCGCTACCCTACCTGGAAAAAGCTATGGCAATTATGGTGGATCCGGAAATAGCGGCTCATCTCGGTGAGGTACAGTGGTTTCTTGGCGATCGACAGGCCGCTATGCAGAGCTGGAAACGCGGACTTGAAGAGGATCCAGACCATAAGACTATAAAAGAGACCGTTGAACGTCACAGAAAACATTATGGGGAACCGCTCGACGCGGAGGCTTTTGGTATAGAATCTGTACCTTCTAATATTGATAAGCCCATTGGCGGACAAACTCCGTGATCCGTATAAGCCTTGTTACAGCAATTATTATCCTCAGCACTGCCTGTAGCATGCAGCCGCAGATAGTTCCCTCATCAGGTTTATCCGCCAATAGTTGGCAGCAGCATCAACAGCAGATAGCGCTGCTGCAAGACTGGGAGCTGTCGGGAAAACTCGGCTTTCGCGCTCCCGACCAGGGCGGCAGTGCCACAGTTAACTGGACCCAGGAAAAAAAGAGTTACCAGCTTTTCCTGTCCGGGCCCTTTGGTGTCGGCAGTGCGAAAATTTATGGTGACGAGGAGACTGCGGAGATGCTCTATGGTGATACTGTCTATCGCCAGCCCCCGCGGCAACTGGCCATGCAGCTAACCGGACTGCCATTGCCTGTAGATGCCCTTAGCTGGTGGGCGCGCGGTCTGCCGTCGCCAACCCAGCCTGCAGCGACAGGTTTGGCAACTGGTGCCGATGGCCTGGCCGTGGGATTTGACCAGGCTGGTTGGCAGCTCTCGTTTAGCCGCTATCGACAGACCGATGCTGGATTCCTGCCAGGCAAAATAGCCGGCAGCCTGAATTCACCAGGCAGCGCTGAAGATAGTAGCTACTCGTTTAAGTTGGTAATATCGAACTGGAAATTTCTCGAAGAAGAATAAGTTTGGCTATGACCCCATCCATCACTCTGCCGGCACCGCCGAAATTAAACCTGTTTTTACATATTACCGGGCGCCGTGACGATGGTTACCACAATTTACAAACGCTCTTCCAGCTACTGGATGGCGGAGACCAGCTGACCTTTACGCCCACCAGTGATGGACTGATCAGCCTCTCACCACAGATTGAAGGGGTCGCCGAGAGCGACAATTTAATTGTTCGCGCAGCACTGGCTCTGCAACAACAGGGCAATTGTCCCCAGGGCTGCAGGATTCATCTCGACAAGCGTTTGCCTATGGGCGCCGGGCTCGGTGGCGGCAGCAGCAATGCGGCAACTACATTACTGGCTTTAAATAAGCTCTGGGACTGTCATTTACCGCTTGAGAAACTCTCTGAATTAGGTACTCAATTGGGTGCTGATGTGCCGGTTTTTATTCAGGGCTACAGTGCCTTTGCCGAGGGGATTTGCGATCAATTAACGCCAGTGGAGATCCCTGAAAGCTGGTATTTGATTATTACACCCAACTGCAGCGTGTCGACAGAGAAAATTTTTTCACATCCTCAATTGACAAGGAACTCCTCACCCATCAAAATACGCGCCCTCTCAGAGGAGCAGTACAGGAATGACTGCCAGGCTATTGTTGAAAAACTGCATCCACAGGTTAAAGAAGTTGTGGACTGGTTAGCGACATATTCCCCGCCTCTGATGACAGGAACTGGGGCTAGTGTATTTTGTCGCTGGGCTACTGAAGCTCAGGCCAAAGAGGTTTTATCTAGGGTTCCGCAGCACTGGAAGGCGTTTATCGCACGGGGTGTCAATCACTCTCTGGTGCATCAGAAGTTGAAAGAGTTTTTTATTGGGGCGTCGCCAAGTGGTTAAGGCACCGGGTTTTGATCCCGGCATCGGAGGTTCGAATCCTCCCGCCCCAGCCAATTACTAAAACTATGATACTAGGAATCCGCTCGTGGCAAGATTAATGGTCTTCTCTGGAAACGCCAATCCAGAACTGACAAATCAAATCGCTCGGCAGTTGGGTGTTACACCTGGCAAA
>JBMYPM010000235.1:0-2292 GCA_049600275.1 Porticoccaceae bacterium
AATATGAACTGCTTTGCCGGCAGACTGTGCCTTATCAATCGCATCGCAATAAACCGGATTGGTGAAAAAATCACCGTCGGCAATCGCCTTGTTGATACGGGTAAAGTTTTGATAGACCACACGACCGGCACCCAATGTCATATGACCCACTTCAGAGTTACCCATCTGGCCTTCGGGTAATCCAACCGCCATTCCGGAGGTGTGAATCAAGGTTTTCGGGTTGTTATCCCACAGCGATTGCCAGACAGGAGCCTCGGCATTTTTAATCGCATTGTGTTTTTCATCATCGCTGTATCCAAAGCCATCGAGGATAAGCAGTACTAGTGGTTTTTTTTGTTCGGTCATGGATGTAGTCTGAAGTTAGGAACGATAGGTCGATTTTAAAGGCAAGTGCCGCAATACGCTACGTCCATAGGCCAATTTACGCCAATGGGAGTGAATTTAGCGATAAATCCAGACTCAACGAGCCCTTCCCGCTGGTTATTGGGTCTCGAGTTCTTCCCAGCGCTGGTAGCAGTGATCGAGTTGCTGTTGCAGATCACCGAGGTTTTTTTCAACTGCTGCGGTGACTGTACGCTCGGACTGGTAGAAGTCTGGCTGGTTCATCTGCTCGGTAATTTCGCCAATTTCAGTTTCCAGGCGTTCAATTTCTGCCGGCAACATATCCAGTTCGCGCTGGGCTTTGTAGGAGAGCTTTTTGGCTGCCGCTGCGGGTTTTTTATGGGTTTGGGTCGCAGTTTTTGGTTTCGCGGCAGTCTCGACCTTGCGCTGGCGCAGCCAGTCATCGTAGCCGCCGACATACTGGTTAATCACCGCATTTCCTTCAAACACCAGCGTGCTGGTAACCACATTGTTCAGAAATGCCCGGTCGTGACTGACCAGCAGGATTGTGCCCTTGTAATCGATTAGCAGCTCTTCGAGCAGATCGAGAGTATCTATATCAAGGTCATTGGTCGGCTCATCGAGCACCAGGATATTCGACGGTTTGGTAAATAGCTTGGCCAGTAAAAGACGATTGCGTTCACCGCCGGATAGTGCGCTGACCGGCTGGCGGCAGCGATCAGGGCTAAAGAGAAAATCCTGTAAGTAGCTGATAACGTGCCGCGATTTGCCGCCAATTTCTAGGATATCGCGACCGCTGGAGACATTGTCCTGCACGGTTTTTGACTCATCCAGAGCTGAGCGATACTGATCGAAGTAGGCAATATCAAGATTGGTGCCGGTTTTAACTGTACCCGTTTGCGGCTCCAGCTGGCCGAGCAGCAGTTTTAACAAAGTGGTCTTGCCAACACCGTTGCGCCCGATTAGACCGACCTTATCACCGCGCTGAATCAGGGTTGAGAAGGACTTAACCACCTGCTCACCATCATTGAATGCAAAGTTAATATTCTCCGCTTCAGCAACAATCTTTCCAGACTTCTGCCCCTGCTGGATATCCATCTTTGCCGTGCCCTGCTGCTTGCGACGATCTGCGTACTCTCTGCGCATCGCCTCCAGTGCCCTGACACGGCCTTCATTGCGGGTGCGGCGCGCTTTAATACCCTGGCGAATCCACACTTCCTCTTGGGAAAGGCGTTTATCAAACAGCGCATTATGCTTGTCTTCTATCTCCAGCATTTCCTTTTTACGTTGGATATAAGTGGCATAATTGCAGTTAAATTCGGCGATCTTGCCGCGATCTATCTCGATAAAGCGAGTTGCAAGGTTGTCCATAAAGCGCCGGTCGTGACTGATAAACAGCAGCGCACCCTCCCATTTGAGCAAAAACTGCTCGAGCCATTTAATCGCTTCGATATCCAAATGGTTGGTTGGCTCATCGAGTAACAACAAGTCCGGATTGCAGACCAGTGCGCGGGCTAAAAGAACCCGGCGCTTATAACCACCGGATAAACTCGAGATATCCACATCGGGGTCCAGATCCATTTTGGTCACAATGGTTTCAACCCGCTGGTTGATATCCCAGCCATCGACCCTGTCCAGCTCGCCCTGGCACTCTTCGAGCTCGTTCATAACCCGGTCGCTGGGATTATTGCCAAGCTCAACAATCAGGTGGTGATAGCGGGCGGCCAGCTGGCCCTCGGCACCCAGGCCTTCGGCGATAACATCAAACACCGAGCCTTTGGCATCCTGGGGAACGGACTGTTCCAGTTGAGCAATCTTTACCCCGGCGGCGCGTTTAAGCACGCCATCATCGGCGATAACCTGACCGTTGAGAATTTTTAAAAGGGTGGATTTTCCCGCGCCATTGCGGCCAATCAGGCAGAGCCGCTCACGGGGTTCAATCACCAGGTT
>JBMYPM010000236.1:0-2278 GCA_049600275.1 Porticoccaceae bacterium
CTCGGCAATTTTTGCCTGCAGGCTGTCATCGAAATCACCTTCGATATCAATAATATTGTAAGCAATATCATTGCGGCTCTTGTTTACCATATCGACAACATTGAGGTCGCAGTCCGCCAGTATCGACAGAACATTACCCAGAACTTTAGGCACATTCTTGTTGGTGAAGGTAATACGCGTGCCGCCGTTGCGGGCCATCTTGATATGCGGGTAGTTAACCGAGTTGAGGATGTTGCCGTTCTCAAGGAAATCCATCAGCTGGTTGGCAGCCATTACGGCGCAGTTCTCCTCGGCTTCTGCGGTGCTGGCGCCAATATGCGGCATCAACAGGACATCGCTGCGGCCGAGCAATTCAGGGGCCGGGAAATCAGTGATATAGCCACTGATCACACCGTTGTCCAACGCTTCAACTACGTCTGCTGAGCTGACAATCTCTTCACGGGCAAAGTTAAGAATCTTTGCCGTACTCTTCATAATTGACAGGGTTTTGCTGTTAATCAGATGCTTGGTTGCAGGAATCGCAGGAACGTGCAGGGTGATAAAATCAGAGCGCGCCAACAGCGCTTCGATGCTGTCCATACGCTCAACATTGCTTGACAGCTGCCAGGCCGCCTCAACAGAGATAGCTGGATCGTAACCCACAACATCCATACCCAGCTCCAGCGCCAGGTTGGCGATCATTGAGCCAATAGCTCCCAGGCCAATAACACCCAGGGTCTTGCCCTGAACTTCGCCACCGGCAAAACGCTTTTTCTCTTTTTCCAACAGCTGGCCCATCTCTGAAGAATCAGTAATATCAGTGAGACCCTGGACATAGTTCATGCCGCCATAGATATCGCGCGAACCCATCAACAGTGAAGCGACAATCAATTCTTTTACCGCGTTGGCATTGGCGCCCGGCGTGTTAAATACCACGATGCCCTGCTCGGTGAAATCGGCGGTTGGGATATTGTTTGTACCAGCACCGGCACGGGCGACAGCAACGACGGATTCAGGCATTACTTCGTTGTGCAACTTCTGGCTGCGCAGTAAAACGCCAACCGGATCAGCGCACTCGCTAGATACCTGGTAGCTGTCTGTGGGAAAGCGCTCTAGGCCTTTTGATGAGATTGCGTTGTAGGTACGAATTTTATACATAGCTGTTTTCTTCTCGCTTTACGTTCTGTGTTTAACTATTAATTTTTTATGCTGAAACCTGCTCATAGGCCCAATCGAGCCATGGCAGCAGTGCTTCAAGATCAGATTTTTCAACGGTAGCACCACACCAGATTCGCAATCCAGCTGGCGCGTCGCGGTAGGCGCCAATATCGTAGGCAACCTGCTCTCCATCCAACAGTTTAACCACCTGCTTAACCTGATCTGCTTCGAGATCGAGACTCAGGCAAACGCTGGTGTTGGAAATTTGCTCTGGCACCTCGGCCAAAAAGTGTGCCCAGTCGCGGTTGGCAACAAAGCCTTTTATAACTTCAAGGTTTTCCTCTGACTTGGCAATTGCTGCTGGCAAGCCACCAATTGAGCGCACCCAGTTCAGTGCATCCAGGTAGTCGGCAACGCAGAGCATCGACGGTGTATTAATGGTCGCGCCACGGAAGATACCTTCGATCAATTTTCCACCTTTGGTCATGCGGAAGATTTTCGGCAGTGGCCAGGACGGCGTATAGCTCTCCAGGCGCTCAACCGCTCTCGGGCTGAGGATTAACATACCGTGAGCACCCTCCCCGCCGAGCACTTTCTGCCAGCTAAAAGTAACGACGTCGAGCTTTTCCCATGGCATATCCATAGCAAAGACAGCCGATGTCGCATCACAGATCGTAAGGCCTTTTCGGTCGTCGCTAATCCAGTCTGCGTTCTCTACCTTTACACCTGAAGTGGTGCCATTCCAGGTAAACAGAATGTCGTGATCCGGGTTGGCCTGGCTGAGGTCTGGCAGCTTGCCGTAATCCGCCGTATAGCTGTTCAGGTCATCGAGCTTAAGCTGCTTTACCGCATCGGTAAGCCAGCCGCTGCCGAAGGATTCCCAGGCAAAAATATCCACTGGGCGGGCGCCGAGTGCCGACCACATAATCATTTCCACAGCACCTGTATCCGATGCTGGAACCACTCCGACCCGGTAGCCTTCAGGAAGACCAAGAATTTCGGCAGTCTCTGTGCATGCACGACCCAGCGCGTCTTTACCCAGGCTCGAGCGATGAGAACGACCAAGGGTCGAAATATCTAGATTGTTTACATCGTAGCCGGGGCGCTTGGAGCAGGGGCCCGATGAAAAATTAGGATTGTT
>JBMYPM010000237.1:0-2274 GCA_049600275.1 Porticoccaceae bacterium
CCGGCAGCAGATGAAATGATTGAAAGACAAACCCCACATGACCGGCGCGAACTGCAGCGCGGCCCTCTTCATCCATACTGGTGATATCCCTGCCATCGATAGAAACAGTACCAGAGCTGGGCATATCCAGACCGGCCAGTATCCCCAGCAGCGTGGACTTACCAGATCCAGAGGGACCAATAATTGCCAGGGACTCGCCCGCTGTTACTGACAGGTTGATCTGCCCGAGAATATCCAGCGTACCCTCTGAGGTAACTACCCGCTTGCTGATATTGCTAACTTCAATCATAAAAAATTCCGTTGCTGTCCCTATTTGCTGAGTTTATAAAATACACTGATAATAAAATACGTATTGTAAATGCATTTGTATCCACCGAATAAACTGGCGGAGCTATTTTTACATGCTAATTTACAAGCTAATTTACGAGCTAATTTATGCGCTACCCAAAACTACTGCTAATACTGTTCCTGCTTGCTGGCAACAGCTCCGCATCCACACTGCTGGTGCTGGGCGATAGCCTGAGTGCCGGCTACGGCATCAATCCGGACAATGGCTGGGTCAATTTATTGCGCGCTGATTTGGAACCGGAGCTTAAAATTATTAATGCCAGCATCAGTGGCGATACCACTGGCAATGGACTGGCCCGCCTGCCGCTGCTGCTGGAAAAATTTAAACCCACTCATGTACTGCTGGAGCTCGGCGGCAACGATGGATTGCGCGGCCACCCCCTGGCTAAAACCAAATCCAACCTGCAGACAATGATCGAACTCTGTCGCGCTCAGAACGCCCAGCCGATTCTCTTTGCTATGCGCCTGCCACCCAATTATGGCAAACGCTATTCAGACAGCTTTGCCCGGTTGTTCCCAACCCTGGCAGAGGAACAGGATATCCCCCTGGTGCCCTTCCAGTTTGAGAAACTTGTCATTACCGAGGGAATGATTCAGCGGGATGGAATTCATCCCACCGAACTGGCACAGCCAATTATTAAGCGGGCGGTGTTGAGAGAGGTTGTGAAAATATTGAAATAATACGCCTAGGACTGGATTTCAGTCGCAGGCACAAAACGCAGCGCCAGGCCATTATTACACCAGCGCTGTCCCGTGGGTTTGGGCCCATCATCAAAGACATGGCCCTGGTGACCGCCGCAGCGGGCGCAGTGGTACTCGGTGCGCGGCCAGATCAATTTAAAATCCCTTTTTGTCTCCAGATGTCCCTCTACTTTGTCAAAGAATGAGGGCCAGCCAGTGCCGCTGTCGTATTTCATCGCCGAGGTAAACAGCAGCAGGTCGCAACCGGCACAGCGGTACTCTCCCTGGCGATACTCCTTGTCCAACGGGCTGCTGCCCGCGGGCTCGGTGCCCTCTTCCCGCAAAATATAATACTGTCCCGGGGTGAGTAAGCGCTTCCACTCGCTGTCGAGACGCTCAATTTTTTCCAGCGCCCAGGCTTTAGCCAGGGTTAAAGTACCCACTGCGCCCAGAAAAATATTTTTTAGCCACTGTCGTCTATGCATAATTCACCCAATAATTAAAACTTTCTGTGCAGTATGTGACCACAGAAAGTTTTAATTTACGCCATGGGGATGCTGGATAGGTTCCCCCGACGCTTGCTTAAGCAGCACTTTAAGCTGTGAAACCAGCCCACCGGCAAATATCAGGCCACAGCCAAGCAGCTCGGTATCACTGAGTACTTCGCCCAGTAACCACCAGCCACAGAGTGCGGCAAAAACCGCCTCGAAGCTAAGAATAATCGCCGCATGGGACGCCGGTGCGGTGCGCTGACCAACCACCTGCAGGCAAAAGGCAACTCCCGATGAAAATATGCCGACATAGAGCAATGCGATGCCTGCATCTTTAATCCCCTGCCAGTTCCAGCTTTCAAAAATCGGTATCAACAGGGCACTGATAATCGCCGCAACCGTAAACTGGATAAAAATTAACTGGAAAGGCGATGCCTGGTGCGCCAGCCGGCCGGTAAAAATCACATGGAAGGCAAATAGCACCGAGCCAATTAATATTAAAATATCGCCGGTAAAAAACTCACTGTTATCCACCTGGGCCATAAAGTACAGACCCACCAGAGCCATCAGTATGCCCACCCAGGTTGGCCACTGGGTTTTATTGCGAAACAACAGGCCAATAAGGGGGACAAAAATAATATAGACACCGGTTAGAAATCCTGCCCGGCCCGCCGTGGTGTAAATCAGCCCGGCCTGCTGGCATAACATGCCAGCGGTAAGCACCAGCCCCAGCAAGGCGGCCTTTTTATTAATC
>JBMYPM010000238.1:0-2270 GCA_049600275.1 Porticoccaceae bacterium
TATTAAAAGAGTCTTTGTGAAAACTATTTAATCTTTAGATAAAGGGTAGATACAAAATTTACCTATATCCAGTATTGAATTATTAAATTTTAACAGCCTCTCTCTATCCCCCAAGAGCCTGGCAATTAATTGAGCTTTCCGGTGAGCCTAAATGAACCTCTAGCCGTATGCTTAAGTTATTATTAAAACATCTAAGCACAGCAAAAAATTGATTGTTCCGAGTATATATGGCAGTTAGAATTGCGAGCTTTTTTGAATTCAGACCCAAGAGAAAGATTAATGTCCGTGAATACTGCTGAAGCTTTTGCGCCACTGCCCAATATTATTGAACCTAAATGGTGGACTGGCACGCCTGCAATTTCTCCGGAATTGTTTGTTATCGATGGCAATGACTACCGTGTGAACGGTGAACCACTGATTGCCAGTGATGCGCTGGCTCAGCATATGCAGCGTGTATTTGACGATATTGGCTTGGTTCATGTGATCAATACAGGTTTGGACGATCTGCAGTCCATGCGTCTAATCGCCACCCAGGTGCTTAAGAAAGAGCGCCAGTATGAGGGCGGAGCAAACCCCCGCAAGACTATCGAAAAGAATGTCTATGAAGTCGGCGCGCCTTTAAATGCCTGGCTGCATTACCATCATGAGATGGCCTATATTGGCTCCAGTACCAAAATGGTCAGTTTTATGGCCCACAAGATGCCCAGCGAGGGCGGTGCGACGTTTGTTTCCGATAACTGCCGTGCAACAGATGCGCTGCTGACAACTGAATTTGGTCAAAAATTAAAAACACTGGGTCTCTGTTATCACCGCAATCTTACAGATAGAGATGCATTTATAGATCGCCTGGATATAGGTGTTTACAACCACTGGCAGCAATCCATGCTGACCGAAGATCCGGATCAGGCGATTGCCGAAGCACGCAGCCGCGGTCTGGAAGCTGAATGGGGTGACAACAGACTGCTTAAGACTCGTTACTATATTTCCGCATTTGAGTATTTTCCCCATCTCGATCGCAACCTTCTCTATGCCAGCCTGGCCGACGACGGCATGTGGTTTGATACCTGGCCACTGGTTCAGCACCTGTCTGCAGAAGAGCGCCCGCTAAAACTCACTTTTGGTGATGGTACAGAGATGACCTTGGAAGAGAAGCGCCTGTTCCTGAAAATCTATGATGACTACGGTATCCCCATCAACTGGAAAGTCGGTGATGTGGCCTTGATCTGTAACTACAGATTTGCCCATGGACGTCCCGCTGTACATCTTAAAGAAGGTGAAGAGCGCGAGTTGGGCGTTCTGATCGGTGAGTCTTTCGATAGACTGCAAGATCGCGAAGACAAGTGGTAGATACCAAGACCATAGTAGAAAAGAGGTATTGTCAGTTACACTGCAAATCTTGTAACTGACAGATCAGCACAATGGACAACATAATCACCCGTCTTTCAGCTCTGCTCGACTCTTCGTCACTGCTTCTCGGTGAGGATATCAGCGAAAAGTACCATGCCGACTGGAGTGGGGAAGATCCCTGTCAGCCCGCGGCACTGCTTAAGCCAAAAACTACCCAACAGCTCTCTGAAATCATGGCTCTCTGCCATAAATATGCTCAGCCTGTAGTGATTCAGGGTGGACTGACCGGATTATCTGGTGGAGCCACACCGCAAAAAGGCGAATTCGCCATCTCCCTGGAGCGTATGCAGGGTATCGAAGAGATTGATACCACTGCCATGACCATTACCGCCGAGGCCGGCACACCACTTCAAGTACTGCAAGATGCGGCTGCAGAGCATGATCTGTTTATGCCGCTGGATCTGGGCGCTCGCGGCAGCTGCAATATCGGTGGCAATGTAGCCACCAATGCCGGCGGCACTGAAGTAATCCGCTACGGTATGACCCGATCCCTGGTCTTGGGTCTGGAAGCAGTTTTGGCCGATGGCACAGTGATTAGCGCCATGAATAAAATGGTCAAAAATAACTCCGGCTATGATCTTAAGCATCTGTTTATAGGTTCCGAAGGCACATTGGGCATAGTTACCAAAGTGGTGGTGCAGTTGCAGCCAAAGTTGCGCAGCTGTCATACAGCACTCTGCGCATTAGAGGATTATGACTCCGTGACCCAGTTGCTCGGTGAGCTTAAGCGCAGCCTTGGGGCAGGTCTTACCGGTTTCGAATTAATGTGGGATAACTACCTGGATAAAGTTTTAGAGGTAGTCCCCGCACTACAGAACCCCTTTGTTGAGTCGCATCCTTTCTACCTGTTGGTCGAGTACAAA
>JBMYPM010000239.1:0-2267 GCA_049600275.1 Porticoccaceae bacterium
CTCACCGGTGGCGATGACTACCAGCTCTGTTTTACGGTCAGTGAGGACAAACTTGAGGCCATGGAGCAGTTGGTCGCGGCAGAGAAATTAAATGTAACAGAGATTGGAACCATTGGTGCTGCGGATAGGGCGTGTCTGGTAACTGTCCTTGATGGCGATGGTGAGCCGGTGGAAATCCAACAACAGGGGTACAAACACTTTGGCCAGTAACAACGTTAATCCATCTTTCGGGCAGTTGTTGCGTTCGCCAACACTGTTGTTGGCCTTTGGCTTTGGCAGCGGCCTTTCGCCAAAAGCCCCGGGAACAGTGGGCACAGTGGCGGCTATTCCCCTCTGGTGGCTGCTGGCTCAGCTGCCGCTGGCAACCTATCTGGCGGTGGTTTTAATCGCTGGATTGGCCGGTATCACTATCTGTGAATCAGCCTCAAAGAAACTGGGAGTCCATGATCACGGCGGTATTGTCTGGGATGAATTTGTCGGTTTTTGGATCGCCATGGCAGCACTGCCCGTATCCTGGCTATCACTGCTGTTGGGTTTTGGTCTTTTTCGTCTGTTCGATATTTTAAAGCCCTGGCCGATCAGCTGGCTGGATAAGAAGGTATCCGGTGGTCTGGGTATTATGATTGACGATGTGATTGCCGGACTGGCCGCGGCTGGTGTTATTTACCTGCTGACAGCCATAGGGCTTATATAGCTTCTTAACAGGTATAAACCCTTTACTGGTTGGGTGTTGAGGCTACAATACGCGACCTGAATTAACTTTGGAGAAAACTGTGGCGCTTCGCTTTATCGAATCATCAAAATTACCGACCAGGTTCGGTACTTTTGATATCCACGGTTTTGAAGATCCGTTCAAGGGCAAGGAACATATTGCCATCAGTATGGGGGATTGCAGTAGCGACGAGCCGCTGTTAATTCGCATCCATTCCGAATGTCTTACCGGCGACGCCCTGGGCAGCCTGCGCTGTGACTGCGGTGAGCAGCTTCAGCAGGCGATGGAGCGCATCGCCGAAGAGGGTCGCGGTGCTATTCTCTACCTGCGCCAGGAGGGCCGGGGAATTGGTTTGGTCAACAAGATTCGCGCCTACAATCTGCAGGACCAGGGAGCAGACACGGTGGAGGCCAATGAAAGGCTGGGTTTCGGTGCCGATATGCGCGACTACTCCATCTGCGCCTCAATGCTCGAGCACCTGGGGGCCACTGAGGTCAAGCTGATGACCAACAATCCGCGCAAAGTAAATGCCCTCAAGGAGCTGGGAATCCAGGTGGTTGATCGTGTCCCTCTGCAAACCCAGAGCAACCCCCACAATGTCCAATATCTGTCGACCAAAGCTGGCAAGCTGGGTCACCTGTTTAAGGAAACAAAATGAGTCTGGCTAAACGAATTATTCCCTGTCTCGATGTGGACAAAGGCCGCGTGGTTAAGGGCGTACAGTTTGTGGATATTCGCGATGCCGGAGATCCGGTAGAGGTTGCCCGCAGCTACAACGAGCAGGGTGCCGACGAAATTACCTTCCTCGATATCACCGCCAGCCATGAGGATCGCGACACCACATTGCACACAGTTGAACGAATGGCCGGTGAAGTTTTTATTCCATTGACTGTGGGAGGCGGTGTTCGCGAGTTACAGGATATTCGCAACCTGCTCAATGCTGGCGCCGACAAGGTGGCAATCAATTCAGCGGCTATTCACAATCCGGAATTTGTTCGTGAAGCGGCGCAACGTTTTGGCTCCCAGTGCATAGTGGTGGCCATCGATGCCAAACAGGTGGAGCAGGGAGAGCAGCCGCGCTGGGAAATATTTACCCACGGTGGACGCAAGCCCACTGGAATAGATGCCATTGAGTGGGCAAAAAAGATGACTGACTTTGGTGCCGGTGAGATTCTGCTGACCAGTATGGATCGGGATGGCACCAAAAACGGTTTTGACCTGGAGCTCACCTCGCGCATCAGTGATGCGGTCAATGTGCCGGTTATCGCCTCCGGTGGTGTCGGTAATCTGCAGCACCTGGTGGATGGAATTGTCCAGGGAAAGGCGGATGCGGTTCTTGCAGCCAGCATCTTTCACTTCGGTGAACATACCGTGCCCGAGGCCAAGCAGTATATGGCCGAGCGCGGTGTTACTGTCCGGAAATAGAGCTTTACATCAGCTTAAACGCCAGTCCGGCATGGTCCTCCAAGCGCTTGATCAGCGCATCACCCATAGCCACCGAGGGAGTCAGGAATCCGCCGGGGCAGTCTTCCTTTTTAATATCCATCGCCATACA
>JBMYPM010000240.1:0-2250 GCA_049600275.1 Porticoccaceae bacterium
AAGGATCTTCGCCCATCTGCTTCATGCCCAGGGATACGCGGTTACGCTCGCGGTCAAACTTAAGTACTTTAACGTCGATCTCGTCGCCAACATTGATCATCTCGGAAGGATGCTTGATGCGCTTCCAGGACATATCAGTGATGTGCAACAGACCATCGATTCCACCCAGGTCAACGAAGGCACCGTAGTCAGTCAGGTTCTTAATAACACCCTTCAGTGATGCACCCTCTTCCAGGTTGGCCAGCAGCTCTTCACGCTCTGCAGAGTTTGCACTCTCCATAACGGCACGACGGCTTACTACAACGTTGTTGCGCTTGGGGTCGAGTTTGATAACTTTAAATTCGAGTTCAATGTTTTCCAGGTGGGTGATTTCGCGCAGTGGGCGAACATCGACCAGTGAACCTGGCAGGAATGCGCGCAAGCCGCGAACATCAACTGTAAAGCCACCTTTAACCTTGCCGCTGATAACACCGATAACCACTTCATCAGCTTTGTGAGCTGCTTCAAGTTCGATCCAGGATTCAGCGCGGCGGGCTTTTTCACGAGAAAGCTTGGTAGCACCAAAGCCGTCTTCAACAGCTTCGAGGGCAACCTGAACTTCGTCACCAACAGTGACTTCAAGTTCGCCTTTATCGTTATAAAATTGTTCTGCTGGAATGACGCCTTCTGACTTCAGTCCTGCGTGTACGGTTACCCAGTCTTTATCAATATCGATAATTACGCCTGTGATGATGGCGCCGGGATTCATCTCAACGGTTTTGAGACTTTCTTCAAATAGATCTGCGAAATTTTCGCTCATGGAAAAATACCTAAATATGACAGAGACACGACAGAAGACCTGCTAGCGTCGCTCTCTTTTTTCCGCGTGGCCAGTTTACGCGGGTCAGTTAAAATAAAGGCCTGCAGCAATATAAGCTGGCAATTACTACAGTGCCCGTTAAAAAATCAAACTCCCTTACGGGTGAGGTATAAAACCCTTTATAGCTAAAAGGTTTAAGACCCGATCCGTCACGTCCTGAATGGACATATCCGAGGTGTCTATCTCTATTGCGTCACTTGCGGATCGCAGCGGAGAGGCATCCCGGTTTATATCCCTTTCATCTCTAGAGCGTACCTGCTCTACGAGGGCGGGCAGACTAACACTTTCACCCTTTTCTAGCAACTCTTTGTAGCGCCGTGATGCGCGCTCTTCGGCGCTGGCGGTCAGGAAGAGTTTTACCGGGGCATCGGGGAATACTACGGTGCCCATATCGCGGCCATCGGCCACCAGGCCGGGGGCGCGGACAAAGGATTTCTGGCGCTTGAGCAGTGCCGTGCGAACCTCGGGGAATTTGGCCACTTGCGAGGCCATGGCACCGGTCTTTTCGGTACGCAGCTCGCGGGTGACATCCTCCCCTTCCAGGTGGATGGTAAAGTCGCCCTGCCTGGTGGTCTCAAAGCTGATATCCATATGCTCAGCCAGTGCCGACAGACCGCTGACACTGTCAAGGCTGACATTGTGTCTCTGGCTGGCGAGACCCAGCAGGCGATAGAGGGCGCCGCTGTCCAGGTAGTGAAACCCCAGCTTCTTCGCTACTATCCGGCTAATCGTGCCCTTGCCGGCCCCACTGGGACCGTCAATGGTAATAACGTCGACTTCTTGTTTAACAGGCATTAACTACTCCACTGTATCAATGTTGATATGCAGCCCTACTGCAGCGGCCAACCCGACAAAATCGGGGAATGATGTCGCAACATTGTTACAGTCGTGTATCAGGATTTCACTTTTTGCGCGCAGACCGGCAATGGCAAAGGCCATGGCAATACGGTGGTCATCGTGGCTATGCACTTCACCGCCACCCAGCACGCCACCCTGGATACGAATACCGTCCGGGGTCGACTGGGCATCGATACCCAGAGTTACCAGGCCGTCGGCCATGCTCTGGATACGGTCACTCTCTTTAACCCGCAACTCTTCGGCACCGGTGAGAACAGTTTCGCCCTCGGCGCAGGCGGCGGCGACAAACAGCACCGGAAATTCGTCAATTGCCAGTGGTACCTGGTCTTCAGGGATAACAATGCCCTTTAGCTGGTCGTGACGCACTCGGATATCGGCCACCGGCTCACCGCCCACCTCTTTCTGGTTAGACAGTTCGATACTGGCGCCCATTTGACGCAGGATATTGATTACACCGACACGGGTCGGGTTAACGCCCACATGCCGCAAGGTGATATCGGAACCCGGCGTAATGGCTGCAGCCACCATAAAGA
>JBMYPM010000241.1:0-2248 GCA_049600275.1 Porticoccaceae bacterium
CTAAAAGAGAGATTGCCGCCAGCGCCTCCGGATCTTTGGATTTTAGTTTATTGGCTATATGGTGCTGGAAGAAATAGCAAAAATCTTCACTCTTATCCGCTTCGAAAAGGCAGTCATCCCCGGGCAGGACAGGTGTGCTGTGGATCTTGCTGTCATCGATCAGCATGCCGCTGACAGTGCCGTCCTGGAGTAGCCTCCAGCTGACCACTTCCTTCAGGGTGATGCTGTGGAATTTATCCGCCGACAGCACTGCATGGGTACCGATGGTATCGGGGATTTCCTGGATTATTTCCAGTTCCGAATCACATTGGTACTCGTAGTAGTCCGCAGCGGTTTCAAGTTCAACTATTTTGTGCAGGGGCGCATTGTAAAAAAGCTCATCAACGCCCTCGTCATAATAGCCTTGCCACTGGCCATTTAATGGATCGTTAATCTCATCGCAGGCAACCAGTTGGTCCAGCCATGGCACCAGGCCGACAACCTCGCCGCTGGCACGCAGGCCCCAGGCAAGGATTTTGATTGAGAATAATTTATCCTGATTCTCTGAGTTGCAGTAGAGCATCTCAAGACCATCCAGTTCAGGAGCGATACGAATAAGCTTGTTGCTAAGACTTTCGGAGAGAGGTTTGCGAGTAAAGAAATCAATTACATTGTCATGGGACTGAGAATTAACTGATGTGGACATAGGTTACATCTCCTTATCGGGGTTGGAAGGAAACCCTAGCTGTACTACATATGGTTGCACTAAGTAATGTAGCTACACTAGATAAGGTACCCCAGAATATTTAAAAGCACAACACTTTGTGCCGTATAACCAAAACGTCTATATAATTGCGTCATAGAAACTGTTAAAAATATGCCTCCGGGTTGAGTGAGTTAAAGTATAAAAGCTATGAATCTAGTAATAGCAGCTGAACAGCGTTTAGAAAAGCTTATTGCAGTATTCGATAACCTGTTTGCCTCCGGGTTTAATACCCGTCTGCTAGGCGGCGTCGCCGAACCTGTTTATATACCGGCCGGCCATTCGGCGGCTGAGGCTGCCGGGGATATTGGCGTGGATATTGAGGGTAACAGCCTGCCTGATATTTGCGACTATCACCGGCTCTACTTCCGCGAGGACTATTTTTCCAGCGCACTCCATGAAGCGGCCCACTGGTGTATCGCCGGTGCCGAGCGACGACTGCAGGTGGATTTTGGCTATTGGTACAATCCCGATGGCCGCACTAGAGAGCAGCAGCAGGTATTTGAGCAGGCAGAGGTCAAACCCCAGGCCCTTGAGTGGATATTTTCCCTTGCCTGCGGGCAGAGATTTCGTATAAGCGCAGACAACCTGGCCGCCAATATGGGCGCCAGCGAAGATTTTATCCTGGCTGTCAGCCGCCAGGCCCAGAGCTGGTGTGACAATCCTATGCCCACTCGCGGCGAGCTGTTTGCCAATGCATTGGCCGGGCAATTCAGTCAGTCAAATATTCGCTGTTCGGAGCAGTACCAGGTGGCTAAACTAACCTAAATTAACTAAAAGGACTAAATGAAAGAAACGCAGGATCGCGGAGAAAAATCCTATGCAGGCATACTTAATAGATTCATCCATTTATATTTTTCGCAGCTATTTTTCGCTGCCGGATAACTGGCGGGCCCTCGACTCAGGATATCCCACTAATGCCGTCTATGGCTTTACCAGTTTTCTGCTAGACCTGCTGCGCAACAAAGACCCCGGGCATCTTTTCTGCGCCTTTGATGAAAGCCTCGGCAGCGGTTTTCGCCATCAGCTGTGCCCCGATTACAAGGCTAATCGTGAACTGCCCGATGAGGCGCTGGCTTTTCAGTTACATGCCTGTCGCCAGCTTTGTCGGGTGCTGGGGATTACCGAGATGGCTTCAGATACCTATGAGGCAGATGATCTAATTGCCGCTGTGGCCTGCAGGGCGCGACAGGAGAATGCCCAGCCTGTGATTGTTACCAGGGATAAGGATCTCACCCAGATTATTGAAGCTGGAGACCTGTACTGGGATTTTGGCAAGGCGCCACCCAAGACCCAGCGCCAGGTGGAAAAAGATCTTGAGCTGGGTTGCCAGCAGATGGCCGACTTTCTCGCCCTGACCGGGGACAGCAGTGATAATATTGCCGGTGTCCCGGGCGTGGGCGCTAAAACCGCCAGGCAGCTGCTGATGCATTATGCTGATATCCAAACCATACTGGAGCATCTCGACCAGCTCCAGGACTTGCCGATTCGCGGCGCTGCAAAATT
>JBMYPM010000242.1:0-2226 GCA_049600275.1 Porticoccaceae bacterium
CAGGGCCTCGCTGAAGCCGTGGGTGTCGCGGTGCACCTCCCGCTGGTTAATCAGGCATTTCTTGCTCTGGTGGACAAATTCGATGGGGTCCTCAATGGTCAATATATGGTCGTAGCGATTTTCATTGATGTAATCGACCATGGCGGCAAGGGTGGTGGACTTACCGGAGCCGGTGGGCCCGGTGACCAGTACCAATCCGCGAGGCATCAGCGACAACTTCTTGAAAACGTCGCCCATACCCAGCTGCTCAAGAGTGAGCACCTGAGACGGAATGGTTCGAAAGACTGCTGCAGCGCCGCGGTTTTGGTTGAAGACATTGACACGAAAGCGGGCGATGCCGGGCACGTCGAAGGAAAAGTCCGTTTCCAGGAATTCTTCAAAATCCCTTCTCTGCTTGTCATTCATTATTTCGTAGATCAAACTGTGAACCTGGCGGTGTTCCATGGGTGGCAGGTTGATACGCCGGACATCACCATCGATTCTAATAATAGGGGGAAGACCCGCGGAAATGTGTAGATCTGATGCGCCCTCTTTGGCACTGAAGGCCAGTAACTCCGTTATATCCATGCTATATCTCGCTTATTCCTTTTCGTCGTGTAAGCCGGCGTGTGAAGCAGCGTAAAACTCCTAATGACCTGATAAGTATATGCCAAAGATTGAAAATAACATTAGCGCTGTTACCCAGCGTATAGAACAGGCTGCACGGGATGCAGGCCGCGACCCCGGCGAGGTTCTCCTGCTGGCGGTAAGCAAGACTCGCAGCGCCGCAGATATCCGCTGTGCAATCGATGCCGGGCTGGCAAATTTTGGCGAGAACTATGTCCAGGAGGCAGTGGAAAAAATCGCACGCCTGGATGAAGAGCTGGATAGAGCGCAGCGTGCAGAACCCCTGCAATGGCATTTTATCGGCCCCCTGCAATCGAACAAAACCCGTGTTGTAGCGGAAAACTTCAACTGGGTACACAGTGTTGATCGCCTGAAAATTGCCCAGCGGCTCAGCGAGCAGCGCCCCACTGAACTGGGCCCGCTGAATATCTGCCTGCAGGTCAATATAGATAATGAAGCGACTAAATCCGGCTTTAGCGCCGACCAGGCCCTGGCCGCCGCAGGGGAAATTATCCAGCTGCCCAACCTGCGCCTGCGCGGGTTGATGGCAATTCCCAGATCCGGCCAGAGCCAGGAAAAACAGAAGACCGCCTTTAGCACCCTGTATAATCTGCGCGATCAAATCAATCAGTCTCTGGACAATTCAGAAAAACTGGATACCCTCTCCATGGGTATGTCCAACGATCTGGAAGCCGCAATTTCACAGGGCGCAACCATGGTTAGGGTTGGCACTGATATATTTGGTAAAAGAGACCCAAAGAATTCCCCAGAGGAGAGCAACAGGAATGACTAATATCGCATTTATCGGCGGTGGCAATATGGCCTCCTGCATTATCGGCGGCATGCTGGCCAACGGTTTTTCCGCGCAGCAGATTCGCGTCAGCGATCCCGGCGAGCAGGCGCGCGCGAATATTCAAGAGACCTACGGCATTGCCGCGACCAGTGACAATCACGCCGCCGTGGACGGTGCAGATATTGTTATCCTGGCAGTTAAACCCCAGGTTATGGGCCCGGTGGTCAGTGACCTGGCGCCCTCTCTAAGTGCCTCAAGCGCTGTGGTCTCTATTGCCGCCGGTATCCAGATCGCCGACCTGCAGAGCTGGCTCGGTGATAACCAGGCCATTGTCCGCGCTATGCCCAACACCCCCGCAATGGTGCGCACCGGGGCTACGGGATTATTTGCCAACCCACTTATCAACAGCCAGCAGAAAGCGTCTATTCAGGCCATCTTTAACGCTGTGGGTATTGCCTGCTGGGTCGATAGCGAAGCGCAGATAGATGCGGTTACCGCCGTCTCTGGCAGCGGCCCCGCCTATTACTTTTTGGTTATGGAAGTGATGCAGAAAGTCGGTGAAGAGCTCGGCCTCTCTGAACAGACCGCCAGAGAACTGACCATTCAAACCGCTTTGGGCGCAGCACAGATGGCCAGCACCGGCAGTCTCGATACCACACAGTTACGCCAGCAGGTAACATCCCCGGGCGGCACCACCCATGCGGCAATCGAAACCTTTAAGGCGGGCGGTATTGAAGAGAGCTTCCGCCAGGCTATGCAGGCGGCGCTGAGCCGCGCTGAAGAGATGTCTAAAGAGTTTTCCAGCTAGACTGGAAAATAGACACAAC
>JBMYPM010000243.1:0-2220 GCA_049600275.1 Porticoccaceae bacterium
CAGGCCTGCTGTCGCGGCGGAAATTAACCAGGCCATTGACCTCATTATAGGGGCTTACTTCAGAGACCGCTGGCTGCGCCTCAATAACTGCAGCCTGCTGCTGCCAGTTATCAATACCGCTGTTATGGATTACCTGCACATGGGGAACCACCGCAAGAATTCGCTCGCGCAACTCGCGATCAAAGCCATTCATCACCGAGAGAACCACTACAAGAAGGCCAACACCCAGGACCAAACCACTAATTGCCAGTGTCGAAATAAATGACACCAGGCGGTTCGTACCACCAGAAGCACCACGTCCCCCGGAAGAAAAGTAGCGCAGGCCCAAAAATAGAGGGATTGGCTTAAACAACTGCTGTCTCCGCGTCTAACAACTGGCCATCAATCAATTGTAAAGTGCGATCCATTCGCGCTGCTATAGCAGGGTCATGGGTAACCACCACAAAGGAAATCTGCAGCGCCTGGTTAAGCTCCAGCAACAAATCCAATATAACCCCGGCCGTATGGGGATCCAGGTTACCGGTTGGTTCATCCATCAATACCACCGACGGAGATGTCACCAGTGCCCGGGCAATGGCCACACGCTGGCGCTCGCCACCGGATAACTCTGCAGGCTTGTGAGCAGCTCGCTCGGCCAAACCCACTTTCGCCAGCAATTCAGTGGCCCGCTGCTGAGACTCAGCAACCGAAGCACCACCAATCAGGCAGGGAAGCGCAACATTTTCAAGGGCTGAAAACTCCCCGAGCAGATGATGAAACTGATAGACAAAACCCACATGCTTATTGCGCCACTGGGCGCGGGCCGAGGCATCAACCGCTTTCCAGTCCTGGCCACAGACATTTACCCTGCCGGCAGTGGGATCATCCAGACCGCCGAGCAAATTGAGCAAAGTGGTTTTACCGGAACCGGAGACACCGACCACAGCCAGCTTTTCACCCGCTTTGACGCTGATATTAAGGTCGCGTAAAACCGGCAGCACAGACTCACCCTGGGAGTAATCCCGCGCTATATTCTGGGCCTCTAATACAAATGGGCTGTTATTGGTCATAGCGCAATGCCTCCGCAGGTAAAACTTTTCCAGCTCGCCACGCCGGATACAGCGTAGCGAGAAAACTGATTAAAAATGCACCGCCAACCACTATCAGCACATCGCCAAGAAGAATTCGCGACGGCAGCGCACTGATTAGATAGACCGATGGATCAAAGATATAAAAGCCACCCAGGCTTTCAACAGCGGCGACAATATCGCCAATAAAATAAGCCAGCAGGCAACCCAATATAGTGCCACTAACAATACCCAGGGCCCCTACCGCCATACCCTGGATAATAAAAATTTTAATTACCGTCGCTGAGGATGCACCCAGGGTTCGCACCACGGCAATATCCCTGCGCTTATCCGAGACCATCAATACCAGGCTGGCGACAATATTAAAGGCGGCAACGGCAATAATCACCGAGAGCAGCAGGCTGACAATCACCTTCTCCATGCGCATTGCCTGGAACAGCGAACCCATATCATCCATCCAGGTACGCCACTCTGTGGACTCAGCTGGCAGTTTCTCCCTGTGCTGCATCAACCAGCTATCGGCCAAAAAGGGGTCGAAGAGCTCTATCTGCACACCCTGGTAGCGATCCCCCATCTGCAACAGCTTCTGGCCATCGCGATGATGTATAAATGCCACCGAGGCATCCACTTGAGCACCTACCTGAAAAATGCCCACCACGGTCACCCGCTTGATGCGCGGAAAAATACCCGCCGGAGTAACACTGACCTTAGGCAATGTAAGCTGCAGGCGATCACCGACAAAGATATTTAGCTTGCGGGCCAACTGGCTGCCGAGAATGACGCCAAACTCCCCTTTAGCCAACTGCCCGACATAACCGCTAAGCATATTCTCAGCAAGCTTTTCAGCACTTCGCGACTGAGGGTCTATACCCTGTAAAACCACACCAGTTTGCTGCTCGTTATGCGAGGCCATAACAAAGCTTTGCAATATAGGTACTACAGAGACAACCGATTGATCAGGGCCAGAAAACTGACTTTGCAGATCGGCAATCTGCGACGGATTAAAGCCCTGAGGGCTGGTAAGCGTAATATGCGGCACAACTTTTAATAGCCGCGATTTAATCTCGCGATCAAAGCCATTCATAACCGACAGCACGACGATTAATGCTGTGACACCCAGGGCCATGGCACAGAGGGAAAACCCGGAGATAAA
>JBMYPM010000244.1:0-2198 GCA_049600275.1 Porticoccaceae bacterium
AGCTATGACGCTGTTGCTCGGCAAGTTTATCCCTAAGAATTTTATACAGGCGATGCAGGTAGAGTACATCGTCAGCCGCATAGCGTTTCTGGCGATCGCTCAGGGGGCGGATCATCCAGTCGGACCTGGTATCTTCCTTGCCCAGCTCAACATCAAAGACATGAGCCACAAGTCGTGCATAGCCCATGGAGTATCCAATATTGACCAGTCCGGCGGCGACCTGGGTATCAAAAATATTCGTTGGCACAATGGACAGTGCATGATCGAGCACTTCAAAATCTTCCCCCGGGGCGTGAAAGATAAGCACCCTCTGCGGCGCTTCCAGCAGCGCTTTCAGGGGGCCGTACTGGTCGATTGCCAATACATCGATCAACCAGCACTGCTCACCGTCGGAGAGCTGTATCAGCGCCAGCTTTGGAAAGTAGGTATTGGTGCGCATAAATTCAGTATCAATCGCCAGTGACGAAGACGATTGCAACTGTTCACAGAGGGCTGCCAACTGTTGGTTGCTGGCCACCCAATGGGAGGCGACTGGGCTTGGGGAATCTGTTATAGGAGCAGTCATCTAGAGGGATTTCCTGCTCTGCAGTGCCATATTCAATGTGCCGCCATCGACATATTCAAGCTCGCCACCCATGGGGACACCATAGGCTATGCGCGACACGGCAACACCCAGCGCCTTGGCTTTTTCAGCGATAAAATGGGCTGTCGCCTCGCCTTCAACAGTCAGGTTGGTGGCCAGGATCAATTCTTTGACCACACCGCTTTTCAGGCGCTCGACCAACAGGTCTATCCCCAGTTGTTCCGGACCCACACCGTCTATAGGCGATAGATGGCCGAGCAGGACAAAGTATTTACCGCGATAACTGCCCGCCTGTTCGATAGCATATAAATCTGCCGGGCTCTCAACCACACAGATCTGCTCTGGCAGTCGGCTGCTGTTGCTGCAGATTGCACAGTATTCGTGCTCGGTTAATGTGCGGCACTCGCCACAGCGTCCTACCCTGTCCACCGACTCGAGAATCATTTCGGCAAGTTTTGAGGCACCGCTGCGATCCCGCTCCAGCAAATGCAGGGCCATGCGCTGTGCAGACTTTGCCCCGACACCGGGCAGCACGCGCAGTGAGTCAATAAGTTGATCGATTAAATTACCGTACAAAATATGGCCTTTCGCAATTATTTAATTATTTTTCTGCTCTTAAAACGGCATCTTAAAACCGGGCGGTAAATCCATACCACCGGCCATTTTACCTAAGGCATCCTTGCTCTGGGCTTCAACCTTGCGCACCGCATCATTTACCGCAGCGGCCAGCAAGTCTTCGAGAAATTCCTTATCTTCCTGCATCAGCGAGGGGTCCAGGATCACTTTACGGACATCGTGGCGGCCGGTCATAACCACTTTAACCATACCCGCGCCGGACTCGCCAGTGACTTCCGCGTTTGCCGCCTGTTCTTGCATCTCGGCCATTTTGCCCTGCATCTGCTGAGCCTGTTTCATTAAATCGTTGATATTCATAATTTCCTCAAAACGGTTTCTGGGCCGTTTAATCTATAGGGCGTACTGAACGCTCATCCACTGCTCCATCGAACAGCTGTTTAAATTTCACCACGGCGGGATCTGTATTTAATGTTTCTACGGCTTCGGCAAGTCGCTCGGACTTCTCACGCAGATTAGCTGCTCGCGGGGTTTCCTGTTCGGCAACACCAAGGCTGATCTCAACACTGACCGGGGTTTTAAAATAGTCACTAAGGGCTTCACTAAACTGCGCCTGGTGGGCGTCATCGTAGAGGCTGTTGTGATTGCTATCGATAAGGAATCTCAGGTCTGTGCCACTGCGGCCCAAGTAGAGGCAGTGACTGGCAATTTCACCCAGGGAGGCGACGATAGTCAGCTGCTTGCGCAGTTCAATCCAGTTATCTGGATTGAAGTCTTGCAGGGAGATTGGCTGGCAGTGCTCCTCATTAGGGGGCGCTGAGGGTTCTTCCTTATTAAGGGACGCTGAGGGCTCTGCCTTTTGAGCTCTGGGCTCTGGGGTGAGTGCTGAGGAGTCTTGCGCTGCAACCTGGGGTTCCCAGGGTGGGCTATCTTCCTCGACCTGCGTTTCAGGCTTTTTTACGCTGGGCTCCACCTCCGGTGGAACCGGTGTAGCCATATTTGTCTCTGCAGCTGGATTCGCTGGGGTTGCCTGGCCGGAGGA
>JBMYPM010000245.1:0-2197 GCA_049600275.1 Porticoccaceae bacterium
GCTTCGCCGCCAAACAGGGATTTCTCCTTGTCACCATAGCGCATTAATACACCCCAACCACCGGGGCCGGGGTTGCCTCTACAGGCACCGTCTGTAAATATTTCTATAGATTTCATTTAGTTTCCTTTACAACAGCTACGAGCGCCTTGGCGATCACCACTGTGCGCTGGTTATTTTTTACTGCTGTTTTCTTTAGAGTTTCTTTAGCCCCTCAGATACCCTGTAACTTTTCGTTGTCGCGGCGCGCCATGCCTTGCCGGGGTGCCGAATACCCCTGGACACACGTTTAACCGCGTGAATCATATAGAAGTTACCCATCGGCAGGCGAATCTTTTCGCAGCTCTGTTCCCAGCGGCTTTTGTCGCCAATCTGCTGATCTTTTGACAGGCCGCCAAAGGGCAAATTATAGGCGCCATGCTCTATCCGTTCTACGTGAAAATTCAGTAGCGACAGCCAGTCTGTCAGACGCCCCAGACGCAGGTTGTGGAACCTGAACTGGGGTTTGTCGGAAAATAGTTGCATGGGGAATTTTGCCGTACCCATTGGGCCGAAGGGATTAAACATACAGAGCAGCAGATGACCGCCGGGCATTACCACACGGCTGGCTTCAGCGAGGACAGCCCTTGGGGTCTTGGAGAACTCCAGGGCATGCTGCAACAGCATTACATCAATGGTTTCTGACATCAGCGGTAGTTCCATATAGTTTGCCAGTGCACCATGGGCGCCATCGAGCTCTGAGGGGTGCATGCTGAGGCGGTGAATATGTTTAAAGCAATTTAGGGTCTGGATATCTTCACTGAGCCCGAGACGCAGAAAACGGTAACCGGGAAGATCTGAGTAATAACGCTGCAGAATTTCTAACTCACGGGCCTGCAGATAGCGACCAAAGTCGCTCTGCAACCAGAGCCTGAGATCAGCGGAGGTGCTGACAAGATCGGCAACCTTAAATCGGTCGACAAGATTCTGTGCGGCTTTGCTGATAAGTGTTAGGGGCATAGGGGCCAATAGCCTGCTGTTAGCGGTTTATTTAAAGAGTTATTATGTTCGCTGGATTGAATAAAAACCAGTATCTGGATACCCGCAATCCTCTGTTGAAAAAGGCCACCCCTGTTGGGTTTCACAGAACAATTGAGAATCTTCTCATTGTCTCGACCTCGACTGACCGATACAATCCCGCCCGAAAATAAAATAAGGGTTAAATCTTGCAGCCTCTGCACTCACCATTTCGTGCGATTATTTTAAGTACTGCCCTCACTACCGTTCCTCTACTGTCCGGTTGTGCGTTTGTGCCTGAAACTGTTGCCACTGCTGCTGTTACACCCGAAGCGCCTGAAAATAAGTTTGAGAACAAGCCTGAGACTATTCCCGGGGCAACCTCTATGACGCCTGACACTGAGGTTGTCAGTGAGGCGATAAACGCCCCTGAAGCTGTTTTAGAGACGATATCCGTAGTTGTTGAGGAAACACCTGAGCCTGCAGAGATCGACTTGTGGCAGCGTCTACGCGAAGGCTATAACCTGACTCCGGTGTCCATGCCTGCCAGCGTCAAAAAGCAGCGCGACTGGTATCTGCGCAATCCGAGCTACCTGAAAACGGTTTTTTCCCGCGCCCGACCCTATATCTATTATGTTACCGATGAGCTGGATAAGGCTGGCCTGCCCCTTGAGCTGGCACTGCTGCCGATTGTCGAGAGTACCTATGATCCTTTGGCCTATTCCCACAGTCACGCTGTCGGGCTCTGGCAGTTTATTCCATCAACCGGCAAGTCCCTGGGCCTGCAACGGGATCGCTGGTACGACGGCAGGCGCGATGTTATCCATTCAACCCAGGCGGCAATTACCTATTTAAAGAAGCTTAACAAGCGCTTTGATAATGACTGGCTGCTGGCCCTGGCGGCCTATAATTCCGGGCAGGGCTCGGTAAGCAAATCCATCAGGCGCAATCGTAAGCTTGGCAAAGGGACTGACTTCTGGTCGATCAAGCTGCCCCGGGAAACTCGAAACTATGTGCCCCAGTTGCTGGCACTGGCAACCCTGATCCGCGATCCAGAAGAGTACGATTTAAAGTTGCCGGCAATGCCCAATAAGCCATTCTTTGAAGTGGTTGAGATTGAGTCGCAGATTGACCTGAACAATGTGGTCAAGGTGACTGGCGTAGAGGTAGGTGAATTTACCAAACTCAATCCGGCTTATCGCAG
>JBMYPM010000246.1:0-2189 GCA_049600275.1 Porticoccaceae bacterium
AAAAAAAATCTATGTTCACCAGCTCGAATTAGGTATGTATGCCTCTGGGCTGGATCGACCCTGGTTGGAAACCCCCTTCAACACCCAAGGGTTTATGATCCGCGATGCCGCCGATATACAAAAACTCTCACTCTATTGTGACTATGTCTATATCGACTCTGAACGCAGTGTCGCCAACCTGGATATGGCGCTCTCAAACAAGGCTTCAAAAGAGGCGTCACAAAAGCGCTCCCAAGACCGCAAACCTTTTGTAGCCAGCTGCCCAATAGAACAGGAATTGTCTGCCAGGCATATTCACAAATATCAGGACAAGACCACTGTCACCACAGAAATCATCGACGCCAATAACGCCTACCAGAAGATCAAGAGCGCATTTGATGGCATGGCCGGTCATATAAACAGCGGCAAGAAACTGAATATCGCCAGCATCAGCACGGTGGTTACGCCCCTAGTAGAAAGTATTGTTCGCAACCCTGGCGCCAGTATCTGGCTGGCACGTTTAAAGTCCCAGGATTCCTATACCCACAGGCATTGTATTGCCGTGGCAATCTGGTGCTCGGTAATCGGCCGGCAAATCGGTCTGCCAAAAAAAGAGCTGGCGCAGCTATTCATGGGCGGTATGCTCCTGGATATTGGCAAACTGAAGATACCCCCGGAGCTGCTAAACAAGAAAAAACAGCTCAGTGACCGGGAGTTTTCCCTGGTTAAAAAACATGTCGACCTGAGCCTGAAATTGGCCGCCGACGCATCGCCGCGAATACCACAAGCGGTTACAGATATGATTGCCAGCCACCATGAGTGCTTTAATGGCACTGGCTACCCGCAGTCACTGCAGGGCACAGAGATCCCGCTGTACGCGAGAATTGCCGCCATAGCCGACTGCTACGATGCAATTACCAGCCAGCGGGTCTATGCAAAACCCATCCCCCACAGCCTGGCTATCAGGAAAATGTACAGGTGGCGCGGCTATGATTTTCAGCCGGAATTAATCGAGGCGTTTATTCAATCCCTGGGCATCTATCCCACCGGCACCATGGTTGAACTCTCCTCCGGGGAAGTGGGTATTGTGGTAAAAGAAAACCCCGGCAAGCGCCTGCGACCCCAGGTGCTGGTGATACTCGACGAGTATAAAAAACAGCTTGAGGACTTTAGGGAGATTGATCTTGCCACCCCTGTTGGTGAGGACCGCAAAGTGATTGAAATACGCAAGACCCTGGAACCCGGCGCCTATGGACTGGATCCTGAGGCGCTGTATATATAATCGAAACAGCCGCAGAAGAGATTATTTGCAGCCGCTGTGAAGTGCATCAGGGAATTTCTGCTATTCTTTTTCTTAGCAATATAAACAGCGCGCAGGATGCCTACCAATACAACCGGAACGTTTAAGAGAGCTGTAAAAATGATTGAACAGATCCAACAGCCAGCACTGGCAGACAGACAAAAGATAACCAGCCTGCCCCTTCGCCAGGAACTGGCCCAGAAAAACGATTCAGACTATCAGGTAAGCACCGATATCGCCTCAGAACTGCGTGTTGCAACACTGGCCTACCTGAGTATTCAGCAGGAATTTAACCGTATAGGTAAGGCGGTCAAAGCCGGTAACAGGCTCGATATCAAACGTCTCGATGCCTATATCGAGGGATTGGTGGACAGTATTATCCGCAACCCCGCCGCCGCCGTCTGGCTGGCCAGGCTAAAGAGTAAGAGCAGCTATGCCCACCGCCACTGTATCTCTTGTGCCATCCTGTCCTCTGTTATGGGACGCCAGCTGGGCTTAAATAAAGATGAGCTTTTCCAGCTGGCACTCTCTGGATTATTGATCGATATAGGCAAGCTAAACCTGCCAGATGCACTGCTGCGCAAAACCACCGACCTGACCAGTGCAGAGCGCGCGGAGACCCGCAGCCATATAGAACAGGGCCTGGCCCTGCTCGAAGATCTGCCACTGCCGGTAGAAGTGCTCTCCGCAGTGCGCCACCACCATGAACGCTATAATGGCTGCGGCTACCCCAATCAGCTGGCGGGAACTGATATTCCCCTCTACGCGCGAATCGCCGGTATTGTCGACTGCTACGATGCAATGACCAGCCCGCGCTATTACGCAACACCAATCCCCCACTCCGAGGCAATCCTGAAATTGGCCGGCTGGCGTTCAAGACTATTCCAGAAGGAATTAGTGGACACCTTTA
>JBMYPM010000247.1:0-2186 GCA_049600275.1 Porticoccaceae bacterium
TGGAATTGACCAATGGGGAAGTTGCTGTGGTCAGTGATTACAAGGCGGGAATGGGCAGAAAGCCCAAGTTGACGATTATTCTCGATGTTAATAAGCGCCGCCTCAGTCAAAAAAAGGTGCTCTCCCTGAGCGGCAAGGAAGGCACCATTGATATTGCCAGGAACCTGCCGCCGGATGCCTATAACCTGGACCCGGAAGCGCTTTTTTAAGCGTCACTTTTTTTAAGCGAACTCTTTTAGGAGACTATAGAGACAGACAAGCGGATTACATCATTCGATTGTTATTATCAGTCAGGCGCTCCCACCAGCGCAGCAGCAGGCGATCAGCGCTCTCCTCTGCGGCAAAACCGAGTCGCTGGTGCAGTTTTTTCTTAAGCACATAGGCAACTTCAAAAAGGTCCGCCTGCTGAGAGCGGCTGACCAGGTACTCGTCGCTGGTTTGCAGGTCATCCACCAGTGCCACATCTTTAGCCCGCAGCCCAAACCAGACCTCACCAGTGGCAATCTTGTCTATATCCACCGAGGGACGGTGCTCGCTAACAAACGCTTTAAACAGGTCGTGGGTATCCTCGAGATCCTCAAGAAACTTTTCGCGACCACTCTCGGTATTTTCACCAAACATTGTCAGGGTTCGCTTGTGCTCACCAGCAGTGAGCAGTTCAAACTCTACATCGTGCTTTTTAAGCACCTTGTTAAAGTTTGGCAGCTGAGCAACAACGCCGATTGAACCAAGGATGGCAAAGGGTGCCGCAAGAATCTTATCGGCCACACAGGCCATCATATAGCCACCGCTGGCGGCGACTTTATCGACGCAGACGGTCAGTGGAATATTGCGCTTGCGAATACGATCAAGCTGGCTGGACGCCAAACCATAGCTGTGAACCATGCCACCACCACTCTCCAGGCGAACAACCACCTCATCTTTTGCAGTGGCCTGGGAGAGAATGGCGGTTACTTCTTCGCGCAAATTAGTGACCGCCGAGGCGCTGATATTGCCATAAAAGTTAACCACAAAAACCCGCGGCTTCTGCTCAATAGCATCCTCTTCGGATCCGCTTTTGGCAGCTTTCTTCAGGGCTTTTTGCTGCTCCTTGGCTTTCTTCTGCTTCTCTTTTTGCTGTTTTTTGGCCTCTGCTTTATGCAGCGACTCATCCATCACAGCCAGCTTAATAGCCTCACTCATCTCATCGAAGAGCTCATTGAGCGGGGTAATTTCCAAATGCCCTTTATGGCCCGACTGCTTATTTTTCTGTCCAATGGCGACAATAACGCTGAGCAAAATAATAACGGCAATCACAAAGGTAACAATTTTGGCGAAAAACAGACCGTATTCGAAAAGAAAATCCAAGACATACTCCAGATTGATAACTAATTATTTTAAAAGCCTAATTATAGACTGATTAAACTGGCTCGACAGCAGCAGTTCTAGCTCACCGATACCTGTTGAACAAAATGCTCGATTAAACGCCCTGACATACTTTGTCGCGAGGGCAACTTATCCGGCAGCTGACTGTAGTGAAACCAGTCGGCTTCGGCTATCTCAATGCCATCGACCTTGATATCCGTTGTTTTGGCCTCAGCCAAAAAGCCGAGCATCAGCTGCCCGGGAAATGGCCATACCTGGCTGCCCACATAGCGAATATTATCTATATGCACACCGGCCTCTTCAAAGACCTCTCTGTGCAGTGCCTGCTCGGCGCTCTCACCGGCCTCGAGAAAGCCCGCCAGTGCGCTGTATCTACCCTCGGGCCAGCTGGCCTGGCGGCCGAGAAGACAGCGCTCACCATCGGTGACTACGACAATCACACAGGGAGAGATACGCGGGTAGAGACTGATATTGCAGGCCAGGCATTGCAGGGCATGATCATCTGCTGACTCTGTTGTCGGCTGGCCGCAGGAACCGCAGTATTGATGATGTTTCTGCCATTCGAGCATCTGCACTGCTCGGCTGGCCAGGGAGAATTCTTCATCGGAAACAGATCTGAGCATTGAGCGCAGATCCATAAGCCCGTAACCCGGCATCGCCTGACACTCCGGCGAGAGATCCCAGACTTCGCAGTCAATCCCCTGCCACTGGCCCAAAAGCAACCGCTGCTGGCAGTAGAATTTCATAATATCTGCATTTGCTTTATCCACTACCAGTGAATGGCTGCCCTGAGCCATCAGGATATCCCGCCCGACCACAGG
>JBMYPM010000248.1:0-2179 GCA_049600275.1 Porticoccaceae bacterium
TTCCAGGAGCCCCTGAATCTCGTCAATATACTGGCGATCTTTACTGACCTGCGCGGCAAGCTTTTCCAGACGCACCTGCAGGGCTTTGATATAGCGTGGATACTGCCTTATAGACTCTGTGGAGATGGCCGATAATGTATCGGCACTAAACAGCCAGTCCAGCTGGCTGCGAATATCATCGGCTGCATAGATAGCGGGCAGGCCCAACGCCCTGAGTTTCTTTTGGCAATCATGCAGCGACGAGAGCAATGACTCTATGGCCTGGCCATACTCCTGGGCGATCATCACCACATTGCCAATCCCCTCTTCAAAGGCCTGGTCAAATTGCTGCTGCTCCCTGAGTACCCGACCATCGGCAAAGATTGCCTGTTGAAAACTGGCGCTGACCAGGGCGTCGACCAGGGATTTTCTCTCTCCTATCTTGGCGGCTGTCAGTGCCAGCTCCTTACCGCGCAGAAGCTGTTTGCTGAGATATTTAACCTGGTCGCGGCCTTTAATTAACGCCAGTCGCAGCTGGCCCTGACGGCTGGTTTTTTCCGCCTGTACCGGGTTGTCGATCACTTCAAGGGAGACTGATTCTCCGCAGTCGCGCAGTGCCGGCCAGGCTTTAATGGTTATCTTGCCGTGCTGCAGGGCTACTTCTTCGGGAAGCTGGTCAAAATCCCACTCGACAATTCCCTGCCTGGTTCTGCTCTCTTCGGCATTCTGGTCGGCAGCCTGCTCGAGCCCCTCGGATATCTGCTGCTTAAAGTCCTGCTGCAGTTTTTCCAGGCTGCGGGCCATGGCGATCTCTGCAGCGTTTTCATCTTCGAGAATAAAGTTCATCTGGTACCAGGCATCGAGATTTTCCGGCTTCCATTCTTCAGCTGGAATTGCCACGCCGGTTTGCTTGTGCAGATACTCTGCAAGCACTTCTGTCAGCGGTCGATCCTGGGGCTTTGTTTTCAGCAGGAATGCATCCACATAATCCGGGACTGGCACAAAGTTGCGCCTGGTCTGTTTTGGCAGGCTTTTAACCAGCGCAATACATTTGTCCCGCAACATCCCCGGCACCAGCCATTCAAAGAAGTATCTTGGCAGCTGGTGCAGCAGTGGTAAGGGCACCACAGCGCTAACCCCGTCCTCTGCATGGTTGGGTTCAAAATGATAGCGCAGGTTATAGCTGATACCCTGGCAGCTGATGGTTTCGGGAAACTGGGTCTGCTCTTCCTGGGACAGTCCGCGGAGCAGCAGGTACTCTTTTTCAAGATTCAGCAGGCGCGGCTCTTTTGCCTCGGCCTGCTTACGCCATTTTTCAAATAGCGGCAGGTTGTAAATCCCGCTGGGAATTCGCTCATTGTAGAACTCAAAGATTACCTGCTGTTCAACCAACAGGTCGCGGCGGCGAAAGCGGTCTTCAAGGGCCTGCAGCTCCTCGACAAGTTTCTGGTTATGGGTATAAAACTGACCTTTGCCGCGATAGCCCTCTTCCACCAGCGCCTGCTGGATAAATATCTTGCGCGCCTCATCCGGGTTGACCTGGCCATAGACCCGGCGTTTGTTTTCAACAATGCTCAGGCCAAATAAAGTCTGCCTTTCACTGGCCATTACCTGGCCAGATTTAATGCTGTAAAAGGGTTCGCTGTAGGATTTCTTGACCAGGTGAGCGGCCAGTGGTTCCAGCCAGTCGGAGTCAATTTTCGCCACGGTAAGGGCGAACTGTTTGCTGGTTTCCATCAGCGAGCCGGCCATTACCCACTTGGGCGGCTTTTTGCTCAGCCCGGAACCGGGAAAGATAAAGAATTTGCGATTACGGGTGCCCAGATATTCCCATTTGTCCTGGAGGATACCCACCTGGCCCAATAAGCCGGAGAGCAGGGAACGGTGAATATCATCGGCCTTTGCTGGCTTGCTGTTATCGGTCAGCTTTAATGCCCGGCAAGCGCTGTGCACCTGGTGGTGCAGGTCGCGCCATTCGCGCATGCGCAGGTAGGAGACATAGTTGGCTTTGCAGTAGCGGCTGTATTGATTGGCGGATAGCTGCTGGCGCTGCTCTTCAAAATGACGCCATAGGTTTAGCAGGGAGATAAAGTCGGAGTCGGGCTCCTGCCATTTTTTATGGCTTTGGTCTGCGGCCTGCTGCTTATCGGCGGGACGCTCCCGGGGATCCTGGATACTCAGGCCGGTGGTGATAAGCATC
>JBMYPM010000249.1:0-2148 GCA_049600275.1 Porticoccaceae bacterium
CGCAAAAAAGCCGCCGACTACTATCTGCGGGTTAAAGGTGCCTGGCGGTTGCAGGGCAGTTCCCTAGCTGTACTGAAAAACCTCTGTGACTGGCGCGAGACAACTGCTCGCAGCCTTGATAAGCCACGCTCCCATATAGTGAAAGACAATGTTCTTCTTGAACTGGCCAACAGCATGCCAACCACTATGGGCCAACTGCACCGGATTGATGATTGGTACTCGCGCTCGGTAAAGCGTTTTGGTGAAGATGTTCTGCAGCTGATTGCCGATGTGGATCATGACAATATACCCGAAAGCCTGCCACAGCCGCTTTCCCGTGCGGTGGCTGATGTAATGAAGACCATGCGCGCCAGGCTCAATGAAGTCGCGGAAGATCACGGCATCCCCAAAGAGTTGATGTGCAATAAAAAAGAGCTCGAGTCGATTTTACGCAGTGTTGTTGCCGGCGACTGCCAGTGGCCAATCAGGCTTACCGATGGCTGGCGGGTCTCTATGGTCACCCCGGCACTACAATCCATAATTGAAAGCAGTGACAGCCTGTGAAAATACTCTGTGATATTTACAAGACCGCCAGCAAAGATGAAATGTACCTCTACCTGAACCGGCCCAAGGGTTTTGAATCTGTTCCTGAAGTACTGCTGAAGAGTTTTGGTGAACCGATTTTAGTGACCACTCTGGTGCTTACCGAGAGCAAAAAATTAGCCCGCGCTGATATTAAAAAGGTAATGGCTGACCTTGCTGGCCAGGGGTTTTTCCTGCAGATGCCACCGCCAAAATTCCCCAAGGTGAGTGATAGCTGATGAAATTACAGCCCTGGTGGGAAGCGGTTTCCCTTGCAGAGATGAGCGACAGCCAGTGGGAGTCTCTCTGTGATGGCTGTGCAAAGTGCTGCCTGGTCAAGCTGGAAGACTATGACAGTGCCGAGATTTACCATACAAATCTCACCTGCCAGCTATTGGATACTGAGTCTTGTCGCTGTTCCGATTATCCCGGGCGTCACAAGGTAGTCGATGACTGTATAAAACTTGATCGCAATAATATAAATACACTGGCATGGTTGCCTAAAAGCTGTTCTTATAGGCTTGTAGCTGCAGGCGAGCCTCTGCCGGTATGGCATCATCTGCGCTCCGGCGATAGAGAGATGATTCACAGCTATGGCGCCTCATTGCGTGGCAAAGTGATTTCTGAACTCGAGGTTCGCGAGGAAGATGTTGAAGATCATATTATTAAATGGATTGATTAATTATGTTTTCTGCTGAAGATTATTTGCAGGGTTGGATCGCCTACTGTGTAGGTGCCAGTTGTCTGTTGTTGTTTCTGTGGCTGGTGTTACGCAACTCCGCCTGGATTACAGTTCGCCATATACTCTTGCTGCTTGCCGCCTCAATACTCCTGACGCCGGTTACCGCCTACCGCGATGACAGTCACCTGGCCCCGGCATTTTTTGTCAGCCTCTACGAGGGGGTTATGGTCTCAGGGGCAGATGCAGGTTTTCAGCGCGGTCTTGCGCCAATTATTGCAGTGGCTATCTTTGCGATACTGCTTTATCTGTTGCTCAGGGTTCTCTGGCGTGTGATTTCACGGAAAAGCGCTGCCGGTAATAGCCCTGCTAAGAAAAATGCCAATAAAAAGCTGCGCGGTGCAAAGCTTAATCCCAAACAGGATTTTGCAGATTAACCAGGCCGGCTGACCTTTCGTTACCCATTTCCCAGCGTTTGAAAACTCCGCAGTCATATTGCATTGCTCAGGGGAGTTGTTTTTAGCTTATTATGCTCAGCTAAATGTTTTTTAAACTGCAATGTGGATTTGGATTCTATGAAATTTGAAGGTACAGAAAACTATGTAGCCACCGAAGAGCTACAGATGGCCGTTAATGCCGCAGTGGCACTGCAGCGCCCACTGTTGATCAAAGGAGAGCCGGGAACCGGTAAAACCCTCCTGGCGGAAGAGGTCGCCAAATCTCTTGGCAAGCCGCTGTTAGCCTGGCATATCAAGTCCACCACCAAAGCCCAGCAGGGCCTCTACGAATACGATGCGGTGTCGCGGTTGCGCGATTCCCAGCTCGGCAATGAGAAGGTCAATGATATAGGCAACTATATAGATAAGGGCAAGCTCTGGCAGGCTTTTACCGCCGATGAGCAGGTTGTG
>JBMYPM010000250.1:0-2134 GCA_049600275.1 Porticoccaceae bacterium
AAACCTTTCGGCTTTCAGGAAGCCGGCTACATCTTGCCTGGAACGCTCGATATCAAAGCCGCAGAGGGCGATAAAAATAATATCTGGCGCGGCTTCAATCAGGTGATCCCAATTGCGCCGCTGGGAGGCCTGGCGCTTTTCCCCAAAGCAGGGAATCCCCCCGGCAAGGTCGATAATTTCAGGACTCCAGTGGCCGCCGTCAAACAGAGGATCCAGCCAATCCAGCAGTGCCACACGGGGCTTTTCTGCAGGATCAATAGCCTCTGAGCGCCTGGAGACCGCATCTATTCTATCCTGCAGTTCTGCCTTGTAGGCGACGCCCTGCTCTCTGCAACCAGCGGCCTCAGCCAGCAGGGTCACGGTCTGTAAAACATCATCCAGGCAGATCGGCTCGAGATTAACCACCTGCGGATCGCCCGGCAGGTTGCGTATTGCCTTGGCCACATCATTTCCGGAGACAGCACAAACATCGCAGAGTGCCTGGGTAACAATCAGGTCTGGCTCTATCTCCACCAGGCGGCCCATAACCAGATCATAGAGTGCCTCTCTATTTCTAAGCTGGTTACTGACCAACTGATCGATATCACCACTGTCCAGCCCCGAGGGTATTCGCGATCTGGTGAGTGTTGGCAAACCCAGCACTGAGGGCGGATAGTTACATTCATGGGAGACGCCTACCAACTGGTCCTGTAATCCAAGACCGCAGACCAATTCGGTAGCACTGGGCAGTAAGGAGACAATTTTCATGATTACACCTCTGGTAAAAGATCGGAGTAAACAAATCCATTGCGTGTAACTACTTCTCCAGCCACTACTGGAATTGGGTATTTAAACATAGGCCCGTCCCATGCAAAGGTATGGAACTCTCCATTCTCACCACAGGGGTCGACGGACTTTGGCAGCTCTTCAAGTAATTTACCGGAAAATTGCCTGCCGGCAAAATCGGCGGGCATCACTCGCGGGTCAAGACAGGTAATCGCCGCCTTAAGGCCACCGGCAATCATCTGCTGTGCCAATTCAGCGGTGGGAATTTTCCAGAGGGGAAACAGTAGATCGAGACCAGTTCCCTGCATCTGGGTTTCGCGATAGCTGCGAATATCTTCCAGATAGAGATCACCAAAGGCAACGGCATCCATCTGTAACTGAGTGCGGGCGGATTCCAGTGAATCACCCATAATGGTTTCATACTGCTCGTTAGAGCAGGGCCATGGCAGGGGAATTTCGATCAGTGGTAATCCGGCGGCCTCTGCCTGCATTCGCAATAGTTGCTGGCGCACGCCGTGTATGGCCGAACGTTTAAACTCACTGTTAAAGGTGGTCAGCAAACCGACCACCTCAACAGTGGGATCCAACTGCAGCTGATAGAGCGTCCAGGCCGAGTCTTTACCACTGCTCCATGAGAGCAGTACCCGTCTTTTCCCTTTATCAGCTGGTTGGGACATGCAAATACCTACAGGCTGTAGCGCAGCCCGAAACTGGCGCCGAAACCCAGGGTCTGGTAACCGAAGACTTCTTCGTAATCATCGTCGAGCAGGTTATCCAGTCGCAGGTAGAGATCGAGTTTTTCTGAAGCGCTGTAGTTAGCATTGACATTTAACAGCGTGTAGTCGGCCAGGGTAACGGTTTCAGAGGACGCTGGCCAAGGCGGGAAAAACGTATCCGTCTGGCTGCCGCTGTACTGGGCGTTGGTATTAATATGCAGATTCTCCATTACCTGCCAGGCAAGGTTTAAACTTGCCGTGTGGCGAGGGCGACGTATTTCATCCTTAAAGCCTCCAGCGCCATCTGACTCGACTGAATCAGTGTAGGTGTAAGCCGCATTTAGGGACAGGCTGTCGCTAAGGGTTCCGCTGGCACTCAGCTCAACACCCTGGCGCTGGCTGGCACCCTCTTTGTTTGCTGAAGTGAAACCGTTGCCACCTGGATCAGAGACAAAGCCATTAATTTCATTTTCCAGCTCTGCATCAAACAGAGTCGCAGATACTATCAGGTCGCCGCTCAACAGCTCCTGATCAAAACCCAGCTCCCAGCTGGTTGATTCTTCCGGCTTTAAATTTGGGTTGCCAATAAAGTTAGTGTAAAAACCAAAGCGCTCAGAGAAGGTTGGATTCTTGATAGCGGTACCATAGGCACT
>JBMYPM010000251.1:0-2116 GCA_049600275.1 Porticoccaceae bacterium
AAAAAGAGTTTGGTAGTTTGCTGCCAGGGCGCGGTTGAAATAGCTTCGCCATACACCATCCGGGTCCTGTTCTCGCTCAAGCTGGTTAACCACCGATAACAGATCCTCTTCAGGTTGCGGTTTGCACCCAACACACCAACCCTCAAAGATAATCACATCCACGGCACCGTTGACCAAATCCCATTGGCTCTCTGGAAAGCGATCATCAGTGCTTTTATCAAATCGCGGCACCAGTGTCTCTGTAGCGCTATCCGCCAGGCTATTGATGGTGTTTAGAGCCAGGGCAATATCATGGGTGCCGGGCACACCGCGGGTTTTAAACAGGGGGTGAACCCCATTGGCCAGTGCCTGCCGCTCGGCGCGTGTCATATAAAAGTCATCCAGGGAGAGGGAGACGGTTTTTAGCCTGCGCCCTTCCAGCATAGTGCAGAGGTAGTCGGCCAGGGTCGACTTGCCAGACCCCTGGGTACCGTTAATACCAATTATCACGGTTGATTGAGTGGAAGCAGCCAGTTGTTCTATCTCCCTCACCATTGGAGAAAACCATTGGTTGGCAGTATCGAGGTAGCTGTCCGGAAGGCGATTGCGTTGAAGAAACAGTTTTTCGCTGGGGCTAATTCTGGAGATCATACTGTGGTTCAAAGTGGGGGGTTAATAGTGGTGTTTGACAGTCGAGGCCACAAAACGCCTCTACCCTGAGGCGTTCTAGCTTACAGCGCTTCAAGGCAGAGAACAATTGCCATTGGCAATCGATCCAGTATCTGTCTGGGGGAATGTGCCTCAAGGTATTCTCTTGAGGCACTGGTCCTGACGCTCTATACAGGCATGGCAGTTGTCGGAGCGCAGGGAGCAACTGCGAACACATTCATGGAACTGCTTGGCGCAGCTGCGGCTTTGGTGATCGATCTGTCTGCTGCTGCACTGAAGGGGGATATTTTCCCTTGTGACAAAGATAATCCGTCGTTCAATGAGGTCGCAGTAGCTATTGAGTAGGGGAGGGTTTGCCGTTGACCCGGTATCGCTCTCCAATAGGGAGTTAATCAGTTCTCTTTGGGTGAAAACCGCGCTGTGGGTCAATGTATAGGAATCCAGAGCGTAGTTTGGCTGCGTAGAACTAATACTACAGCCGGCAAGTATCCCGATAAAAATTAGAGTGGCTAAGAGTAATTTTAAAGACACCGATGACTTCATGGCTTTTGCTCCCTGCGTTAATTGTATGAAATGGGAGCTCCTTGAAACTCCCTGATGCTTGGCGGTGTATACCGTTCCCTGTTTCGCCGCGCCTTCTCTTACTTACCATAAATGGTTACGTCAAGCATGGCGTGTTTCTCGAATTTTGAATATGCCAAGCTTGGCTGGCTGAGTCAAGACGGACATAGAGGGATTTGGACAAACTGTTATGCAGCGCCCAAACGCAGATTCAATTTATTACCATGAGTTTTTGCAGCTACAGGAAAAGCTGCAAAAGCGTATCCTTGCATTGCGCAACGAGAAAAACCTGGTCCAGGAGGATATGGCTGAATACGAGCTTTCAGTCCGCCAGTACCAGCGGATGGAGACAGATCCCACAGCTATTGTCTCTCTATGGCAGCTGTTTAAAATCGCCAAGGCACATAACCTGAAAATCGACGAGCTGTTGCACTTCGACTAATCCAGATTATCAACAACCCCTTTTTATCCCCTTACTGTCATATTTTTCGGGTAATATTCCAGTGTCCAAAACGAACTGGAAAAACCGTGCAAAAATTTTTTCTATTAACCACATTCTGTCTTTTTCTAAACGCCTGCGATAGCCATGGCACAGGCAAAAACCCATTGATTGAAGCAACTACCAATACAACGGGCAATAGCTGGTATCAGCAAGCCGCTGCCGCCGTTGCCAGCACTAATGGGCATAGCCAGAAGATTGCCACCGAGCCGGGTTCAGCGAAAAATATTATTCTGTTTGTCGGCGATGGAATGGGTATCTCCACAGTCACTGCTGCACGTATTCTCGAGGGTCAGCAGAGGGGGATGCAGGGTGAGGAAAACAGCCTGAGTTTTGGTCGCTTTCCCTTTGTTGGGCTCACCAAAACCTATAATGTGGACGCGCAGACCCCGGATTCTGCAGGAAGTA
>JBMYPM010000252.1:0-2110 GCA_049600275.1 Porticoccaceae bacterium
CCGGAGACCGGCCTATAGCTACGCAGACAAACCGCGGGGTGCGGTCTTGTGCTGATCGACAGTTTCTGTCTGTTCGCTTATACGCCCCCGTTTACTTAACTTTTAGTCACTCGGGTGTGAGTGTAAGAGAATCCAAAATGAAAAAAAATTATTCGATAGCGACAGTACTAACTGGATCGCTGCTATTTACTTTACCGCTTGCCGTACAGGCAGATGATCATATTGAAGAGGTGCTGGTCAGTGCTTCTCTACTCCCCATTGCTGCAACCCGTTCCGCCAATGCAATTACTGTTATCGATAGCGAGCAGTTGCAAAACCGCGCCGCAGTCAGCGTCAGCGACCTGCTGCGCGATGTTCCCGGTCTCGCGGTTAGCCGCAGTGGTGTGCAGGGCTCCCAGACCCAGATCCGTGTTCGCGGTGCCGAAGCCAACCACCTGCTGGTGCTGATTGATGGCGTTGAAGCCAATGATCCCTCGCAGAGTGATGAGCTTAACTGGGGCACATTAACGGCCTCTGATATTGAGCGCATTGAAGTAATCCGTGGGCCCCAGAGTGCCATGCGCGGCAGCGATGCTATGGCCGGCGTGGTCAATATTGTTACCCGCAGTGCCGACCAGCCATTTAGTGCGAAAGTATTTGCCGAGGCTGGAAGTTTTTCTGCTAAAAATCTTGGCTTTAGCATTGGTCATAAGGCTGAAAGATATGATGTCAGCTTAGGTGTTTCTGACTTTGAATCTGAAGGCGATAATATTATTGCCAACACAGGTACTAATGATAATGACGGATATGAAAATACCAGCATAAATTTTAAAGCTGGTGTGGATGTCAGTGATGAGTTGAGGTTGGCAGTATCCATACGCCACAGTGATGGTGTAAGTGAGTATGATGATGAGTATGCGGCCAAGATTGGTACAGAGTTTCACAATCAGTTTAATGATCTGTTGCACAGTGACTTTGACCGATTATCTTCTCGCGTAAATGCTCAGTTCACTTCTGCTGATGGCAAATGGAATCACAGGGCTAGCCTGTCAGAATCTCGCTTTAAAAATAATAACTTTAAATATACTTCTGGTGGTAGTGTTGCTCCCAACGGGGCTACTGAATCAAACAAGCAAGATTATCAATATGTTGGATCCCGCCTTTGGGAAGCTTTAGACCAGCAGATTTCCTTATTGTTAGAGCAAGAAAATGAGGAGTTTAAACAGCTCGGCGGTTTCGCAAATGGTAGAGATGCAAATAAATTTTTGGCTCGTAACACAAATAGTATTGCCTTCGAATATAGAGTGGATCCCGTCGATAAGCTTACCTTAGCGATTGGCGCTCGACATGATGACAATAGTGCCTTTGACGATGCTGAGACATGGAAATTTGAGGGAATATATCGTCTAGATGAAAGTACTCGATTCCGTGGTGCTGCGGGAACTGCAATTAAAAATCCAACTTTCGGTGAGCTTTACGGTATTTACTCTGGATTTCTAAGTAATTCAGATTTGACTCCCGAACAGTCGCAGAGCTGGGAGATTGGCGTTGATAAAGAGTTGTTAGATGATCGTTTGGAGCTGAAGGCAACATACTTTAATGCAAGATTAGAGAATGAAATAGCTACAAAATTCCAGTGTATCCAAAACTGTGATAATGCAGACTGGATGGATGATGTTTGGGTTTCTACGCCAGAAAATATTAATGGAATAAGTAAGCAGCAGGGTTTGGAGCTGTCTTCATCCTGGCTTGTAAGCGAATCTGTTGTGTTGGACGCATCTTACACCTACACCGATTCTACACAGGAAGGCGTTGACGAGATCCGTCGTGCTCAAAACCTTGGCAGTTTAAACCTGCTTTGGCGAGTGCAAGAGAACCTTACTATCAATGCCAATACCCAGTATAACGGTAAACAAACTGATATCGGCGGTGTTACTTTGGATGCTTTTACGTTGGTTAACCTAAACGCCAACCTGAATGCTACGGATAACCTGGATATCTATCTTCGATTGGATAACCTCTTTGATGAAGACTACCAAGAAATCTTTGGCTACCAGACTCTCGGCTTTGGTGCCAGCTTGGGACTCCGCTACAGCCTATAGGTATTTAGATGTCCCAACCAGCTGATACA
>JBMYPM010000253.1:0-2090 GCA_049600275.1 Porticoccaceae bacterium
CCATGGATCGCATTGGAGCCGTAGAAGACGGTGCCCGGCCCGCGCCAGACTTCCAGCCCTGACGCCTGTTCTGTATTTACTTCAAACAGCTGGTTAACATTACAGAGTCCAGTAGGGCGAATCGGCAGGCCATCTTCACTGGTTAGCACCTCGCCACAGCTACCGGCCCCGGTAAAAACCGGTGAGCGCACCGCAGCCAGCAACTCCTGGCCATTGCCACGACTCAGCCAGACACCGGGCAGGCGGGCGGCGGCCTGGTGGATATGCTGATGGCCAACCAGCTCTAACTCTGAAGTGGTTACCTGGCCAATAGCCCCAATAAGCTTTTCCAAAGGTTGGCTATCCCGGCGACCGGTAACAATAATATTCTCAATGGTTTCCTCTGCCTCTGCAGAAGTGGCTGGAGCAGAGAATAGCCAAAGAGGCTGGAATAACAAAACCAGGGTTGTAGCTCTTACAGCAGTTATTGCCATCAATAATTCCTTCCGGATATTTGCCTACCAATCATAGTGGCTCAATAGACTGGTGCAACCCGATTTCCATCTTTCGGCGTATGAATTGTTAACCGGGCAGTACTGCCAAAACAGAGGCTATAAATTTTGACTATCAGGCTATCCAAGCTAAAAAAATATTTTGTGGTGGATAAATTAATTTTTCACTCCATCGATTTAAGTCTCTACCAGGCCTCGGCCATTATCGAAGGAGAGGAGCACTACATCACTGATGAGGGTGGAGTTCTGCTGAAGTCGAGAAGCCTGGTGGATTTTCAAAAGCAGCTATCGGGTATTGCTGCAACAGCAACAGTACTGCGCCATACCAGTGCCTACGATGAAATGGTGGGTGGCTCGGAAAAAGGGGAGAGCAATGCGCTGGAAGTGCCACTGACGGATAACCAACTCTACTGAGTAATGCTATTATTGCAGTCTATTTAACGTTAGATCACTTTTTCCGGTATTAAACAGAGAGATTTAAAATGCCCTTTTTCCTGGTTCCCATTTTAGTTGTAGGCGGCTTGTTTTTAATTGTGTTGACCATTGACCTGAACAAGAGGGTCAAAAAAATGGAAGCGCAACTGGCTGAGTTTCGCACCCAGACCCATCGCGTTATTGTCTCCCACAAAGAGCAGATTGAGCTGTTAAAAGATGAAAAAGCCGACAGCTAGCAGCTGATCCACGCAGAGCGCCTTTCCAGGTTAGCGCCCTGTGCGGATACAGGTTTTTATATATTGCTTTTTTACATGGGCCCATTCTGTTCAGCCGGGTTGCTCCACAGCGCTGACCAGACCGAGCTGCCATTGATAAAGTAGACTGCATCGCCATCGAAGACTGAACGCTGCAGGCTATTCCACCACTGGGACTTGGCGCTGATATGTCCCACTTCAACAATTGAACTAAGCGCCGGTGAATCCTTGCTGTCGATTTCAAACAGGTAGAGTCGATCTTCTTCGGTATAACCCTCAGTCTCATTGTATAAGCCCAATGACAGGGGAATAGAGAACCGGTCTGTGCTTTCACTTACAGGCTGGTAGGTAAAGGCGTGGTGGTTATAGCGGGCTTCAGAGTGACTCCAGGAAGCTTCTGGCGCCAGGGTGACCGTGCCAAGAGAGTAGGGGCTGTCAATGGAGGCCACATTAAACAACTCCAGTTTTACCGCGCGGTTTTCATCCTGGCCCAGGCCCAACAATAGTTCGCTGTTGACCGGGTGCAGGAAGTCCGAGAAGCCTGGTACGGTAAGCTCGCCGGCAATCAATGGATCCGCTGCCTCTGACAGGTCCAGAACATAGAGCGGGTCGATGCGCTCAAAGGTTACCAGGTAGAGGGTATTGCCGAGGAAGCGCACACCGTAGAGATCTTCATTGGGCTTGCCGATTTCAGCGGGGCGCCCTTCGTTGGGCAGTGTTGCCACTATATCCAGTGCAGGTTCAGAGGCTGACTGCTGTAGAACAAACAGCTGGTGATCAAAGCGATCAGAGGCATCATCGGTAAATTTAGTCGTTACCAGACGCAGGTGATCGGCATATTCATTGATACGAAAATCACTGCTACTGCCGCTGATAGTGCCATCCACAACACCGGAGCCTGCATAGCTGA
>JBMYPM010000254.1:0-2077 GCA_049600275.1 Porticoccaceae bacterium
AACATTACCCAGGGAGTCGCCGACCAGAACCACTTCGATAGCGGCATTCTCAATCAGTTTTGAAAAGGTGAAGTCGTAAGCGGTGATAACGGCAAACTTTTCGCCACTGGCTTTCATTGCCGAGAGACTGCTGGCAGTAGTAGTTTTCATCTTGTCGATCCGATCTCAAAAGGGTACAGGTGCGAGTATAGCTGTTTTATTGCAGGGGGTGAGGATTGTAGTAATGGCGCCCGGAGTTGATCTGCAACATATACTGCACGAGGTTATTGTAGTCATGGCTGCCCTCGGCCAGGTTTATCGCCTCGGTGTTGACGATCAGGAGGGGCGTATCGTCGTAATAATAAAAGAACTGGGTATAGGCATCGTTTAGCTGTTGCAGATAGCTTTGCTCTATAGACTTTTCGCTGGCGTGACCGCGCAACTGGACGCGATCATAGAGAGTTTCTGTGGGCGCCTGGAGGTATATCACCAGATCCGGTTTTGGCAGGTCGCTGATAATATTGTCATAGACGGTCTGGTAGAGCCGGAACTCATCATCATCCAGGGTAATACGGGCAAACAGTGGATCCTTGTCGATCAGGAAATCCGAGATGCGCACTTCCTGGAAAATATCCCCCTGGCGCAGTGCTTCCAGTTTGCGAATGCGCTGGAACAGGAAAAACAGCTGGGTTGGCAGGGCATTGCCACGACGGTCCTGGTAAAAGCGCTCGAGAAAAGGATTCTCTTCGGCATCTTCGAGCAGGGTTTCGTAGTTGAAAGAGTTGGCCAGGCGTTTGGCCAGCGTGGTTTTGCCGATGCCGATTGGGCCTTCAATAGCAATATATTTAGGAATGGAAACAGTAGCCAGGTCGAGGTCGAATTCGCTAAGGACAGTTTGTTCCATATTGATCTCCCAAACAGCTGTTGCAAATTACAGCGGTTTTTATCAGTCGCAAGGTTTATCTGTAGTTGATTTGACAATACCTTGCACAGAGCAGTTTGCCAATAGTTGGGTGACAGTTTTTCCGCCGGGCAGTGCCAGTTGGCAATTAATATCTGCCAGTGGCAGCAGCACAAAAGCGCGCTCGGCCATGCGTGGATGGGGAATGGTCAGGCGCTCGGTGTCCTGGACAATATTGTCGTAGAGAAGAATATCCAGGTCTAATGTTCTGGGCCCCCAGCGCACCGTGCGTACCCGATCCTGCTGCTGCTCTATGGATTGCAGTGTATCGAGCAGGGATTCTGGTGACAGTGAAGTCTGCAACTGGGCAGCGGCGTTGATATAGTCGGGCTGGCTGGGGCCAATGGCGGGGGTTTGGTAGCGATCCGAAACCGCTACTATTTGAATGTCAGGTATTGAGGAGAGGCTTTCCAGGGCGCGATCGAGCTGGTCATGGGGGCCGGCCATATTGCTGCCGAGAGCAATATATGCCTCAGCCATTTTCAGGCTTAGGGCTATTATCAGGCTTAGGGCTATTGCGACGGCGGCGACGTCTCTTGGGTTTCTTGTCCTTGTTTAGTATTTCATCAGCCATGGATTGGCGCTGCTCTTCATTGGCATCCTGGTATGCAGTCCACCAGTCGCCCAGGCCGTTTAAATCTTCGCCGGCCTGCTCGCGCAGCAAAATAAAATCATAGGCAGCCCTAAAGCGTGGATGCTCGGCCAGGCGCTTGGCGCGATTGCCGCCGCGGCGCTTCATATGCAATTGCAAATCCCAGATCTCGCGCATTGGAATCGTGAAACGCTTGGGGATTGCCGTCACCGGAATCTGCGCGGCAATAATATCCCCGGCGGCCTTGCTCAATGCATAGGGCGGGGAATTGCCATTCTTCTCGTAGTTGCTCGACAGTCGCTGAACCACAGGCCAGAGCAGTGCGGCATAGATGAATGCCGGAGTGACTCGCTGTTTATTGCGAATACGCTTGTCGGTGTTGATCAATGCCTGGCGAACCAGCTTCAGGGGTGTGCCATTGCGATCATTGAGCATCGGATTTAATTGCGGAACTATATACTCGAAGAGTTTGTATTTCAGCAGCAGTTCAAATGTAGCCAGGCCATTGCCGCTCATAAACAATTTCAGGGTCTCATCAAACAGCC
>JBMYPM010000255.1:0-2076 GCA_049600275.1 Porticoccaceae bacterium
TCTATATAGGCACAGGCAATGGCTCACCCTGGAATCGCGAGTTACGCAGTCCCGGGGGCGGCGACAACCTCTACCTGAGCTCTATAGTGGCCCTTAAAGCTGGCAGCGGCGACTATGTCTGGCACTACCAGGTGACCCCAAAAGATAACTGGGATTTCACCGCCACCCAGCAGCTGGTGCTGGCTCAACTTGAGATTGAGGGTGAACAGCGCTCGGTAATTATGCAAGCGCCCAAAAACGGCTTTTTCTATGTTCTCGATCGCGTCACTGGAGAACTGCTCTCCGCCGATCAGTATGCCCATATCACCTGGGCCAGCCATGTGGATATGGCCACTGGCCGACCGGTTGAAACCAAGTATGCCGACTATCAAAACTTTGGCTCCACCTATATCTGGCCCTCCCCCTACGGCGCCCACAACTGGCAGCCGATGTCCTACAGCAGCAAAACCGGCCTGATGTATATTCCGGTGCAAAATATTCCCGGCTACTTTAGTGCCCAGGATTCCGTGGTCTACCGGGTTGATCGCTGGAATACCGGTGTGGATCTTAACGAGAGCCGCGACCCCAGGAGCTGGGTGGCCGCCAAGGCTTCAATGGATGCACTGGTCTACGGCGAACTGGTCGCCTGGGATCCAATTAAAAAACAGCGCGCCTGGCAGGTTCGTCATGACAAACCATCCAATGGCGGCATTTTAAGCACTGCCGGTGACCTGGTATTCCAGGGCACCTGGCATGGCAGCTTTGCCGCCTATGATGCCGAAGATGGCACGCCCCTCTGGCAGTATCAGTCGGACAGTGCAATTCTCTCCGGCCCGATCAGCTACGAGCTGGATGGCGAGCAGTATATTGCCGTCGCCCAGGGCAGTGGCGGCACGGTAATGCTCACGGTGGGTGAGGAGTTAAAGCGCAATAAAGTAAACCAGAATAAATTATTAGTCTTTAAACGTGGCGATTTTGATCAAACCAAAACCATTGCAGATTCTAGCCAGGAAAATCAAGATTCCGAGTTGGCAACTATTATGGCTCTCGGTCACAAGGCTAACAGCGATCCTGGAGTGATTAAAAAAGGGGAAGTTCTCTATGGGCAAAACTGCGCCTCCTGCCATGGCATCAGTGCGAAAAGCAACCATATAGTTCCGGACCTGCGCTATATGAGCGAGCAGACCCACAGTGACTTTGTCGGTATTGTGCTCGGTGGTTCCTATGCCCATAAAGGCATGATTGGCTTTTACGAGACCCTTGATATTGAGGATGTAGAGTCTATACACAGCTTTTTGGACAATAAGCAGCAACGCCTGCCATCCATGGTTGAGATGTCTTTTTTGCAGAAGATCGAATACTGGTTTATCTACTGGAGCGCCAAATTGGGAGAGAAATATCCCGACCTGCTTAACGCGACTCGTAAATTTATGATGTAGAAAATCCAACAAGCAATAGTGCCAATAAACAGTAAAGCTAATAAACAGGGAGATATTAATGTCAGAATATATAGAGCTAAGCAAAGAAAATGGCATTTTATCTATAAGCTTAAACCGACTGGATAAAAAGAACGCCCTCACTGCAGCCATGTATTCTGAATTGGCGGAAATATTCAGATCCGAGGTAACGGATGTCAATGCCGTTATCCTCTACGGGGGCTCAGATTTTACCGCCGGCAACGACCTTGCAGACTTCCTCGATAACCCTCCAACAAATAGCGATGCACCGGTCTACGAATTTATGCGCGCCCTAACCAACTGCCCAATACCAGTTATTGCCGCAGTTGATGGCGTTGCCGTGGGAATAGGAACAACCCTGCTGCTGCACTGCGACTTTGTCTACGCTACAGATAACAGCCTTTTTATAATGCCATTTATCAACCTGGCAGTAGTCCCGGAATTTGCCTCATCGTTGCTCCTACCCCTGCGCGTCGGCCACGTAAAAGCCGCTGAGATGCTTCTTTTGGGTGAGAAGTTTGATGCGACAACCGCGCTGCAATACGGGATTATCAATCAAGTCTGTGGCGCTGATAACTTACTCGCCACAGCAACAGCCACAGCCGAGAAACTCAGCGCAAAACCCCGTGCAGCACTGATA
>JBMYPM010000256.1:0-2055 GCA_049600275.1 Porticoccaceae bacterium
TGACGGGCAGCTCAACGGCGCGCTTGGCACCGGCTTTTTTGCAGATATCAACAGCGCGGCCAACAGCTGCCGCATCTCCGGCAATAACAACCTGTCCCGGCGCATTAAAGTTTACTGCTGCAGCAATTTGACCCTGGGCAGCTTCAGCGCAGGCATCGATAACAATCTGGTCTTCTATTCCCATAATTGCCGCCATAGCACCGACACCCACAGGCACTGCCTGCTGCATAAAGGCGCCGCGGGCGCGAACAATCTCCACCGCATCGGCAAAGCTGACTACACCAGCACAGACCAGTGCTGACCACTCACCGAGGCTGTGACCTGCCATTGCCGCTGGCTGGGGGCCACCCTGCTGTTGCCAGAGACGCCAGATAGCGACACTTGAAGTGAGCAGCAAGGGCTGGGTGCGCTCGGTAAGGTTAATATCTTCCTGCTCGCCTTCCTGGATAAGTTTCCAGGCATCGTAACCCAGTACATCCGAGGCCTCTTTAAAAGTCTCTTCTACAAGGGGGTGTGCGGCGGCAAGGTCTGCGAGCATACCAATTTTTTGAGACCCCTGACCGGGGAACACAAAGGCTAAATTACTGTTCATAGTTCCTCTACTATCCTCTACTAAATAGTTCCTCTATTAAAGTTCTACAGGTTTACCTGTCTATCCATTTTCTGCTTAAGTATAGGTGACAAAACCTCGGGCAATTTGTGCTCGGCTGCATCGATGGCAACATCCAGGGCGTGACCAAAAGCTTTCTCGCTTGCCCCGCCATGACTTTTAACCACCACTGCATTTAAGCCGAGAAAATAGGCGCCATTATAAATTGCCGGATCGAGCTGGGCCCTGAGTTTCAGCAATGGTTTTTTCACCAGCAAAAGGGCCAGTTTAGCCAGCCAGCTGTTGCCCACCGCCTCACGAAAGAGCGATATAACCATGGTAACCAGTCCCTCACTGGTTTTTAGCGTGGCGTTGCCGGTAAAGCCATCGCAGACCACAACATCAGTACCACCCTCAAAAATACCGTTGCCCTCAATATAGCCGCAGTAATTGACTAGCGGTTCATTCTCCAGCAGGGCCGCTGCATCCTGGATATAGGCATGGCCTTTATTATCCTCTTCACCGACATTGAGCAGGCGCACTACCGGGGAATCAATACCGTCCAGTTCTGCAGCCATCATTGAGCCCAGCAGTGCAAACTGGTAGAGCTGTTCGGCTGAACAGTCAAGATTGGCACCCAGGTCAAGTACATAGCTGCGACCTATGGAGGTTGGAATTGCCGTGCAGATTGCCGGGCGCGAGATACCTGGCAGAGACTTTACATAGTAGAGCCCCAGGGCCATTATGGCGCCGGTATTGCCGGCACTGACAAAGGCATCGGCTTCACTGTTAGCCAGGGCCTGGAGTGCCAGCCCCATAGAAGAGTCGCGTTTATTGCGGATAACTGCAGAGGGTTTGTCGGTGTTAGTAACGCTACAGTCACTGTGGCGCACTTCGATACGAGACAGAATGCTCTTGTCCGAGCAGTTCTTTAACTGGGTCGCCAACTGGTCTCTATCGCCAAACAGCAGTGCATCGACATTGCTGTGGTGAGCTAGAGATTCAAGCAGCGCAGATACTGTGACGCGAGGACCCTGGTCCCCGCCCATAGCATCGACGGCAATTCGGAGTGAATTTGCCAAAGACTGTTTGTTTCAGTTATTCGGCGTCGAGCTCGACAACTTTGCGTCCACGGTAGAAACCGTCCGCAGAAACATTGTGACGCAGGTGCTTTTCACCACTTACTGAATCAACTGATAGAGTTGGTGCAGTCAGTGCATCATGTGAACGACGCATTCCGCGCTTGGATCTTGTCTTGCGACTTTTCTGAACAGCCATAGATTACTCCTGAGCAATAATCCTGTGCAGTCGAGGTTATTTCTTCAACTGCTGTAAAATATTAAATGGGTTGTCAGCGACAACCTGGTCATCTTCCTCATTGTCACCGCGCTCGTCCCCGGGAAGAAAGGTGTCTCCGGTACACATACCTTGTTCATGGTAGTTCACTGAAGGCAGAGCTAATAATA
>JBMYPM010000257.1:0-2042 GCA_049600275.1 Porticoccaceae bacterium
TTAATCAACTTTTCACCACCTTGTGATTTCACTGCATTCTCCAGGGGGCTTTTAGCCAGCAGGCCCGCATTTCGGCAGTGGTAGCGCAACAGTCGATGAGTCGTTGTTCTCGACTTTCGCCCCGGCGGCAAAGTTTGCTCTTTAATAAAGTACATATTAAAGGCTAGAAGCTGCTCGGTTTTATCATGGCGACTGTTCCAGTCCCTGCAAACCCAGGCACCATAGGGCATACGATGCTCTGCATTGCGCTTCAGCCACAGGAAGTTCATATATTTGCGCCAGCGGTAGCTTTTGAATTGCTCGCTGCTCTCTGGACGCTCGGCGGCTGGCAGCTCTATCTCATCTGCAGAAATATTGACCAACTTTCCATTACTGAGAACCCCCGGCTGAATAAACCAGCCATCACTCTTTGCCGGATAGGGCGCGAACATACTCCAGTACTGTTCAAGGCGCAGTCCGCGATAGAGCGGGTCAAAAAACCTCGGCGCAGGAATTCGGTAGCCTTTGGTAACCCCAGTATCTATACCATGTATCGGATTCCAAACCTTAATCGAGGATAAATTCTGCCAGAACAGCAGTGCAGCCAGCACAGCGACAAAAGCTGAACTGAGTATTCCAATCCGCGGGTAGGTCTTGCGCCAGGGCATCCAGCGTGCCGTCAGGGTTCCAAAACCGTAGCGCCGCTCACCTATCCAGTTGTAAACTCTATCTCCGCCAGCGCCAGCTTTCTGCATAAACTTCGCTAGCCAGGAAAAACTGCTGCTTGTTTGAAACACAAATACCAGGGCTTCCCAGCGTAAACGCTGGACACCCTGCTCATCAACTACCACCCAGCTATTTTCACGTTCGAGAACCGGGCCTATCTGTTTATCATCCTGGGCAGGTGCAATAGTTGCGTTGAGTCTTAAAAGATAGCGCAGCAAATAACAGGTCTTCTCACAAAAAGCGCACCCTTTATCAAAATACATCTGCACAAGAGGCTTGTCTTTCTTCTCCGAGCGCCACAGAAAATCCATTACAGAGGATGGCAAAATAGCGATAAGGGATAAACTGGAGATAAACGGAAACAGGCCAATTCGCAGATTGAACATAAAGCCTATTTCCATCGTAATAAGCGCAATGACCACCAGTGTGCGGAAACCGGCAAACCACAGTGGGCTAAGCGCCAGTATTGGCCCGATCAACTCCAGCCACCAGACATAATGAGTCAGGGTTCCGGTAAACCAGTGCCAGTCTCGCCAAATTGATGCCAAGCCAAAGGCAACCTGGTCATTGTGTAATGCGTAATAAATTCCAGTCCCGTCGCGCACCCACTCGACCCCGGTTTTAAGCAGCGCAGAGAAAAAGTACACAGACATAACCTGCAGTACCAGCGCTACACTGACGGTGCTGAAGTAGCGATTAGAGACTCTTGGCTCACGGACCATAGAAGCATCTATGGACGCGCGCTCACCCCAGGGCAGGAAGCAGCCCCAAAAGGTCAGAAGCAGCAGCAGATTATCCCCTCCCTGCTGAAGGTAGGGGTTTCGATTGTGCAGGGATGCCAGAAGTATAAAACTGGCCACCGATGCTATGCGAGTACGAATACCAAACAACAGCATAATCGCAAAACAGGCCGCTATAACCATTAGGGACATCGCCCAGAATGGTTCGGCATTAACCCAGTATAAAGACCAGTGCCAGCCAGAATTGACAGACATTGAGGTCTCGCGAGTCATAACCCCCTGCTCTGTCATAAATGCCATAAAACTGGGAGCGCGCAGTAAAAGATCGACCAAAATCAATGCACCGACACCAATACGCATTAACGCGATGGCACGAAGATCGAGAGCAAAGGGATTGGAGGCTGATTTAATGAGAGAACGCATGATTTTGACTCGCCGGTATTATAATAATTCTGCTGGCATCCTACAGAAGGCCAGTCAAAAAAGGAACCTGGAGCTGGGCGTAAAACCCTATATTACAGGAGCAAATGGGGGTTTTATGGAATTCGCCGTTGACTGCAACAGACTTGAGATCAAAAAAAACGGCCGCCCAGGCGA
>JBMYPM010000258.1:0-2040 GCA_049600275.1 Porticoccaceae bacterium
CACACTTTATAACCCCACAAAACCGCAACAAACCGGCTGGGGGTTTTTAGTATGGTGCACCCGGAGGTCTGAAGAGAACCCCTGTTCGACCAAATGCGCACGCATTTGGGACAAGGAGCAAAGCGACGCAGCCCGAAGGGTCATTAACGCAACGCGTTAAGGATCAATCCCAGAAGGTGCACGCACTTTATAACACCATAAAACTACAACAACCCCTCAAACTCACTTACCGTAACCGGCCGACTAAATAGATACCCCTGAAACAACTGACACCCCAGTGCCTCGAGAAAATCATACTGGTGCTGCGACTCCACCCCCTCCGCGACCACTTCAAAGTCGAGACTTTTTGACATCCCGATAATCGTCTTAACAATAATACTATCGCTATCATTGACACCGATATTACGCACAAAAGACTGGTCAATTTTCAGCTGCGATAGAGGCAGTTGGGTCAAATAGGCCAGGGAAGAGTAACCGGTACCAAAATCATCCAGTGAAAAATGTACCCCGGCCCGTTTAAGCTCATTCATTATCACAATAGCCTTATTCACATCATCCAAAATAAGGCCTTCGGTCAACTCAAACTTTAAAGCCCCGGAATCAACACCAGTCTCGGCCAGGCAGTCCAAAACCTCGTCGACAAAATTTGCCTGGTAGAACTGCCGCGGACTTATATTGACCGCAATAGTTAAACCAGCTGTACGGGGATTACCCTGCCAGGACCTGATCTGCTCGCAGGCCGCCTTTATAACCCAGAGACCTATGGGAACGATCAGGCCAGACTCCTCAGCCAGAGGTATAAAATCCCCTGGAGGCACAGTACCAAGCACCGGATGCTGCCAGCGAATCAATGCCTCGGCACCAATCGGCAGATTTTTATTATCCACCTGCAGCTGGTAGTAAAGCTGGAACTGGTTCTTTTCAACGGCATTGTGTAGTGCATTCTCCAGGCTGGCCCGCTGGGTTATATTTTCCTGCATCTGCGGATCAAAAAACCGCAACATATTGCGGCCTGATTTCTTCGCCTGGTACATTGCAATATCAGCCTGCTTAAGCAGTTCATCGACCTGCACAGAACTATTTTCAAATAGCGTGGCACCAATACTTGCGCTACTAAAACAGTCATGATCATGTAGCGAATAGGGCTGGTTGAGCGCCGACAATATTTTATTGGCCACCGCCTCGGTCTGCGCCGGGGCATCAGAGCCCTCTTCCCCCAGGCTCTGCAGGATAATGACAAACTCATCACCACCTATACGCGCCACCGTATCCTCAGCGCGCAAGCTGTGTTTAAGTCGCTGGGCAGTCTGCTTTAACAGAAGGTCGCCAAAATCATGGCCGAGGGTATCATTGAGGTTTTTAAAATTATCCAGGTCGAGAAAAAGCAGCGCCGCTTTTTGACCTGTGCGCCCACTGGTAGCAACCGCCTGGGATAGCCTGTCCATTAAAAGTCGTCTATTTGGCAGGCCCGTCAGTGGATCATAAAATGCCAGATTATAAATTTCATCTGCATCCTTTTTGTTTCTGGTGATATCGGAAAAGGCCATCACATAATTACTCGTCTTGCCCTTGCCATCCCTGATAGCGGTAATTGTCAGGTGCAGTGGAACCGCATCGCCATTTATGCGTCGCCCCGAGACCTCACCTTCCCATCCATCGCAGTCCTTCACAGATTGCCAGATAGAGTCGTAGGCGCTTTGGCCCTGCTGATCCGGATGCAGCAGTAAGGGCGGCTTGCCAACTACATTCTCTGCAGGGAAGCCGGTAATTTCCACAAACGCCTTATTGACTCGCAGAATATTATTCTCGGCATCGGTAATAATTATTCCCTCCTGGCTATTGAAGGTGATTGCCGAGATGCGTAACTCCTCAATATATTTATTTCTCTCGGTGAGGTCACGGACAAAGCCGGTAAACACATACTCACCGAAGCGCTTCAGGGCAATCACAGCGACTTCAATTGGAATTCTCTGACCATCGACACGAACAGCCATCATTTCAAAACGATCAGCTTTAAAAGTACCTTCAAAATTAGAGTTT
>JBMYPM010000259.1:0-2020 GCA_049600275.1 Porticoccaceae bacterium
GAATATAGCTGGCATCCCAGCTATTGCCGCCCAGGTAGAGGTTTTCATCGCGTTCAAAACCAAATAGTGCCAACGGATAGAACTGCCCGGATTCGCCATCTTTGGCAAAGAAGATCGGGTAGCTGGACTGAATATCCCTGAATTCAAAGGGGAATGTCATGGCGTACATCTGGTTGTCGCCATAGGCAGCGCCACGCTCGTTGATAACTTTTAACTTCGCGTGCGCGGACTGACTAAGAAGTAAATATTTACTCATTATATAAACCTTAATATATATGCTTTAAATAAAATTATGGGATTATTAATAGCCATTATAAGGCTATATTTTTTGCAGCCCATAAGTATTGATCTTATTGATTAATTCGCGATTTGTCGGCATTGCTGCCTGTAGCTGCTGCCGCTGTTTAGCATTTTTCCGAAACAGCTCTGCGGCGGCTTCCCGACCAACCCTGTCTGAACGGCGAGTCGTTGTGCTTGGCTGGGTTTCAAAGTTCATACCGTAGAGCACGTACTGAAAACTCGCCGAGGGGAACATCTCATCAATATGGTTGGTATCCCGATGCCATGGCCCCTGGTATTTCCACAGGGCAATTAGCTCCTGAAGACTCTCGGGAATAGTCGATGGATCGAGATGATCGCGCCAGTACTGGTCCTGGCGACGATTCAAAATATAGTGGAGCTTTAGGAAATCGATAATACGGTCCCAGCGATACAAAAATTTGTTGTTAAAGCGCCTGGCGACTATATCCATCATCTCGCGATTGGCTGGCAGCTGTTCGGCGATCATATTTGACGACAGCTCGACCAGGATCAGCGCAGAGGCTTCCAGGGGCTCAATAAATCCCGCCGACATCCCCACAGCAACACAGTTTTTATGCCAGAACTCGGCGCGATGACCGGGATCAAAATTGATTTTTCGCGGCTGGGCATCTGCCGCTGCCTGTTTACCCGCTGTGCGCTCTATATAGCTGAGCAATTCAGCCGTGGCCCTGTCTTCAGTATTGTGAGCACTGGAATAGACATGACCAGTACCACGTCTTGTCGGCAACCCAATATCCCAGATCCAGCCAGCGGTCTGTGCAGTGGATAGCGTACAGGAGGCAATTGGATCGTCGGGGTTTGCGTAGGGAACCTGTGCGGCGAGGGCGGTGTCGTTAAACAGGAACTGTTTTTTACTGCGCAGGGGGACTTTGTAATGCTCTCCCAACAGCAGGGCCCTGGAGCCACTGCAGTCGATAAACAGATCCCCTTCCACATCGCCACCGGAATCAGTAGCAATTGATGCAATATCGCCATTTTCGGCGGAGTTCACTGCAATTACATTGGCTTTAATGTGTTTTACGCCCAACTTCTCTACACAATGCTTGCGCAGAAACTCGGCAAATTTGGCTGCATCCAGGTGATAACCGTAGTTAACATTACAGGCAAATTCCGGTGTTGAAATCTGTTTTGGGGCCCGTGAGTCCGGGAATAAAACGCTCTGGGGCGAGACCGCTTGATCAAATCTGGGTCTGCCCTTGAGTGCTTGCCAGTGGGGTGCAAGATTGGTTTCACTGTAGTCCTGGGGCGCTGTAAACGGGTGGGTGTAGTTATCATCCTCACCGGTAGTCCAGCCGGCAAATTCAGTGCCCTGCTTAAAGCTGGCACTGCACTCACGGATAAAGTCGGTTTCCGACAGGCCCATTTTTTTCAGCGTGGTGCGCATGGATGGCCAGGTGCCCTCGCCAACGCCGATGGTTTTAATATCCGGAGATTCGACAAGCGTTAGCTGAAACTCATTATCACACTGATCCGACGGCTGTGAAATCGCATGCTCGGCAGCGATCACACCAGCGGATAACCAGCCGGCAGTTCCCCCGCCCACAATAACAAGTCGACTTATTTTTTTACTCATTTGCATCAGTTTTTTTCAGGCATTCTATTAGGTATTTCAGCTACTTCAGAGCAGTCTTGTATAGATTCTTTGAACCTAGGATAGCGCGAAGATTCCGTAGCTACAATCTTTAATCGGCACTAATTA
>JBMYPM010000260.1:0-1990 GCA_049600275.1 Porticoccaceae bacterium
CAGTATGCTTGGCCATCAGGTCATTGAGGCGCGCTTTAATCTTGAGGATTTCCTGGGACTGGATATGAATATCAGTAGCCTGACCCTGGGCACCACCGCTTGGTTGGTGAATCATTGTCCGTGAATTTGGCAGGCAGTAACGCTTGCCCTCGGCGCCAGCGGCTAACAGGAAGGCACCCATACTGGCGGCCTGGCCAATACACATGGTGCTGACATCCGGCTTGATAAACTGCATGGTGTCGTAAATAGACATACCTGCAGTCACTGAACCACCGGGAGAGTTAATATAGAGGTGAATGTCTTTATCTGGATTTTCAGATTCCAGAAATAGCATCTGGGCGACAATAAGATTGGCCATATGGTCTTCAACCTGACCAACCAAAAAGATAACTCGCTCTTTTAAGAGTCTCGAATAGATGTCGTAGGCTCTCTCACCGCGAGAAGTCTGCTCAACGACCATTGGTACCAATCCACTGGCTTGAACATCGTTGGGGATACTGCCGACATTTGATTGCTGAAAATTCATTGCTTCCTCGCTATTGTTTTTTTCTTCGATTCAAGATTATCGGTATATACGCAGGGCAGTCAAACTACGGATTGAACTGACTATTAAGCTCTCCGTTTAGTTCTCGACTTAACTGCCCCGCCATAAATATTTCTAATCCAACAGCAGATTGTCAATAACGGACTTCTGTTATTGACCTTCCGCTATAAATTGAGCCTTAGGCAGCAGCTTCAGGATCAGGCTTGATTGCCTCTTCGTAGGAAACAGATTCCTCAGTAACCTTGGCCTTTGACAGCACCAGCTCTGTTACCTGGTCTTCAAGTACTACTGCTTCTACAGAGTTTAACAATTCCTGCTGGCTGTAATAGTAGTCGATAACTTCCTTTGGCTGATCATAGGTCGAAGCAATTTCATTAATTCTTTCACGGACGCGATCTTCATCCGGGGTGAGTTCCTCAACTTTTACCACCTCAGAGACAATCACACCCAGTGCGGCGCGGCGCTCGGCCTTGGCAGTAAACATATCGTCGGGAAGCATGCTTGGATCAAACTGCTGGCCACCGCCAAACTGCTGGATCATCTGCTGCTTCAGCTGGGTAATTTCATTTGCGATAAGCGCTTTGGGCAGCTCAACCTTGTTGAGGTCGAACAGCTGATCCATAACGCGATTCTTTATCTTATTGCGGATCGCATTGCGCAATTCACGCTCCATATTGTTGCGAACATCTTCGCGGAATTTTTCTTCGCCGCCTTCGCTAACACCGTAGAGCTTAAAGAACTCATCATTCATTTCCGGCATCTGCTTTACAGCGACAGAGTTGACCTTAACAGCGAACTGTACAGCCTTACCCTTGAGATCTTCTGCATGGTAGTCTTTGGGGAATTTCAACTTGAGAACAGTTTCATCACCAGCACTGAGACCCACCAGTCCATCTTCGAAGCCGGGAATCATGCTGCTTGATCCAAGAACCAGGTCCTGGCCTTCGGCACTGCCGCCGGGAAACTCAACCTTCTTTTGCGTGCCAACATAGTCGATATTAACCTGGTCGCCGTCTTCAGCAGCTTTCTCGGTTACTTCAAAGGAAGCCTGCTGGTTGCGCAGCACTTCGATCATAGTATCAACATCGGAGTCGTTAAGGTCGGTTACCGGGCGAGAGATAGCAACCTTGCCCAGATCCGCCAGGGCAACTTCCGGGTAGACTTCAAATACCGCAATGTATTCCAGGTCCTGGCCTTCGGCATCAGTAACATCGTCAATGCGCGGCTGGCCCACTGGCTGCAGGTCTTCCTGCTTGATGGCTTCGTAGAAGCTGGAATTTACCACTTCACCAACAACTTCCTGGCGAACTCCTTTACCATATTGCTGCTTAACAACCTTAAGGGGCACTTTACCCTTGCGGAAGCCAGGAATATTCACTGTCTTGGTGGCTTTTTGAAGGCGATCGCTAACTTCTTTTTCAATACGCTCGGCAGGAACACCAATCT
>JBMYPM010000261.1:0-1977 GCA_049600275.1 Porticoccaceae bacterium
GCGGTAAATAAACTGCTATTTAAATAAATACCTATTCACCCAGTTTTAAGCGAGCTCTCTTGAAAACAGAATTTCTCGGCAAGACCCTCTCAGGCCCATTCACAGTTCCCTCGGGAATTGTTACAACAGCCACGTCCATTATTCAGTATGTGTTTGACAATATGCCCCAGGTTGGCGTGTTGACCACTAAAAGCGTTGGCCCCGATGTTCGCGCTGGCAACCGTGAACCGGTCTACAGCCAATATGCTCCGGGCTGTTTTGTAAATGCCGTAGGATTGACTAACCCTGGCGCTCGAGCCGCTGCTGAGGCCATGTCCAAGTTGCGTATCCCGGAAGACCGTTTCTTACTGGTATCGATCTTTGGTGGCAGTGTTGAAGAGTTTGTTGAAGTCGCCAAAATTATGGCGCCAGTTGCCAATGGCCTCGAATTAAATCTCTCCTGCCCCCACGCCAAGGGCTACGGTATGGCAATGGGCCAGGATCCCGAACTGGTCCGCGAAGTGACCGCCGCTGTAAAAGCGGTTGTCGATATTCCAGTAATCCCCAAGTTGACCCCTAACACACCAAATATTGGCGAGATCGCCCAGGCTGCAGCAGCAGGTGGTGCAGATGCACTCTGCGCGATTAATACTGTAGGGCCAGGCTACACTTCCTCCCACGGCCACCCGGTTTTAAGCAACGGTGCCGGTGGTATGTCCGGTAAAGGCGTACTGCCTATTGCCCTTAAATGTGTCCGTGAAATAGCCGCTGCTACCGACCTGCCTATTATTGGCTGTGGCGGTGTCAGCAGTGCTGCAGATGTTCGTGAATTTATCAGTGCCGGCTCAACCATTGTTGGCGTAGGCTCTGCCCTTACCGGTATGACGACCGATGATATGGAAAGCTACTTTAGCCAGCTTGAATCGGATATCTGCTTTGACTCCAATAAAGCCGAAGCCCATATCCGCTACGATATAGATATGGACTTTGAGCCAGTGGTCCTGGTTGAAAACAAGCGTGTCTGTGAGGATATCTGCGTACTGACCTTTGATCGCAAGATCAATATCCAGGCCGGTGAGTTTATTTTCCTCTGGGTACCAGGACTGGGTGAAAAACCGTTCTCCGCTCTGGCAGATGACCCCTTCCAGCTGGCAGTTATCGATGTGGGCACCTTTACCCATGCAATGATGGATCTGCCGGTGGGCTCGGAAGTCTATGTTCGCGGCCCCCACGGTATTCCGGCCTCACCGCCGGAAGATGCCAAGATTATGGCTGTTGCCGGCGGCACCGGTTTAGCCGCGGTCTATCAACTGGCCAGAGATTTTGGCAATGCCGAAGTCTTTACCGGCGCCCGCACTGCCGAGCGCCTCTACTACCTTGAAGAGTGCAAGAAAATTGCCGATGTCCATGTTGCCACCGACGATGGCAGTGAAGGCTTTAAAGGCTTTGTTACCGAGCTTCTGCGCAGCCGTCTAGAAGAGATGTCCCAGGATGAGCTGGATAAGCTGGTGTTCTACAACTGCGGCCCCTCACCTATGGTGCATGCTGCAGCGGCGGTTCAGCGGGAATTCTGTAAAGACGAGCAGATCTTTAGCGCGATTGATTACCTGACCAAATGCGGTGTGGGTATCTGCGGTGCCTGTGCTTCTCCGGATGGCAAGCGTATCTGTGTCGACGGACCGTTTATGCAGGGAACACCGGAAAGACCCGTCGCTGGTTAATACTTTTTTTGCCTGTCATCCTGACAGAGCGCAGCGACCAGGGATCCCTTTGAAGAGTTTCTCTTTATTCGGACTATGAGTCTTGAGGGGTTGGAGCCTATAGCCCCTGGATCTTCCAGCTATAGCAGTACAGCTTGAAGACAACAAAAAGCTGGTATAAAACCAACTATTACCCTGCCCCGGATTATGTCCTCCAGACTAAGAGTAGAATGACTCCCCATTAGCCGCCATTTGGCGTAATTTCTCTGTGGGACGATAGAGCTCGCTAAGATGGGTA
>JBMYPM010000262.1:0-1966 GCA_049600275.1 Porticoccaceae bacterium
CTCAACAATTTTACCCTGCTGGTACTGTTGGTTATCCCAGATGCGGGATGAATCCGGAGTGCCAACCTCATCCATATAGATCAGCTTCTCAACACCCTGCTTGTCATTGACATAGCCAAATTCAAACTTTGTATCGACAAAAACCTGGTCGATTTTAGCCAGCTCATCACTGATAACGTCAAAGCCTTCGCTGAGCAGCTTTTCGTAGACATCAATATCTTCCGGGGACTGGAATTTAAAATCAGCGAAGTTGTTTTCGATATCGCTGCGGGAGATATTCACATCATCCACTTCCGGAACACCGGGAATGCCTGTGAGGATACCTTTAGTGGATGGAGTAATCAGCAGTTCAGGAAGACGCTGGTCTTTCTGCAGGCCGTCGGGCAGCTCGATACCACAGAAGTTGCGCTCACCTTTTTCGTAGGCACGCCACATGGAACCGGTAATATATTGACGGCAGATAGCTTCAATCATCACAGGACGGGCTTTCTGCACAATCCACACCAGCGGGTGGGGGATATCCAGGATATGGCTATCGGCGAGACCCTGCTCGCGGAACAGCTTAAACCAGTGGTTGGAGATCGCATTCAGCGCAGCACCTTTGCCGGGAACACCATTCATGCCGCCTACACCGTGCCAGATACACTCGAATGCAGAGATTCGATCGCTGATAACCATAATCGCCAGGGGTGCATCAGCGGCAACATCATAGCCTTTTTCAGCAATCAGCCGACGGCTGTCAGCTTCGGTCAGCCAGTAGACGGAGCGAACTTTACCGCTGTGAACAGGTTGGTCAGTGCGAATTGGAAGATCGTTATTGGATGCTAAAACTTTGCTAGCAAGACTCATAGTAATGCCTTGAAAATGGTTGAGAGTAATTGATCGAAAAAAGCCGTTAACTGAACGGACAATATCAGTAAGGTGGTGAATTTTAGCAATACAAGCTGCTCTGATCAAAGGAAAGATTGCAGCTCCACAAGCTATTTTGTAGTGTAGTCATTCAGGCACAGGCACTCATATAATTACTTGGGAAAATCATGACCTCAATTTTAGTCACAGGCGGCAGTGGATTTATTGGTCGCCACTTTTGCCAGACCGCATCCCGCCTGGGTATGCAGCTCTGTGTTTTGACCCGCAATCCAGAGGCGGCGGCGCGGCGACTGCCCGATTCAGTGCAGCTTATTGGCCGACTCAGTGATCTCAGTGCAGACTATACAGCGGATATTATTCTCAACCTGGCCGGCGAGCCATTGGCAGATGGTCGCTGGACACATCGCAGAAAGCAGAAATTCTATGATAGCCGCATTAACACCACTGACAGCCTGTTTGATTTTTTTGCCGGCCGAAAGGCTGCTCCAAAACTGGTTATCAGTGGTTCAGCGATTGGCTATTACGGACCCGGCGAACAGGCAGTGAATGAAACTGGCGGGGTTATTGATGGATTCTCCCATCAACTTTGCCGCACCTGGGAGAACAGCGCCAAACGCTTTGAATCCCTCGGTTGTCGTATCTGCTATCTGCGCACCGGCATAGTGCTGGGGGAAGAGGGCGCGCTGGCGCGAATGCTGCCGGCCTTTAAGCTGGGCCTTGGCGGCCCCATCGGCAGCGGCAAACAGTGGATGTCGTGGATTCATATTGACGATATGGTGGCGCTTATTCTCCACTGTATTAACAACCCGCAAATTCAGGGTGCGGTAAATGCCACAGCACCTAACCCGGTTATCAATAGAGAGTTCAGCGCAACCCTTGCGGCAGTATTAAAGCGTCCGGACTACCTGGCGATGCCGGCAATAATGGTAAAAATTCTATTTGGCGAAATGGGTGAGGAGCTGCTATTGCAGGGTCAAAAAGTTATTCCTGCAAAACTGCTCGATTCTGGTTTTGAATTTAAGCATGCCAACCTGAAAGCAGCTTTAAAGAATATCCTCTAACAACATTGAGATTATGTTTACACAGCAGGTGACAT
>JBMYPM010000263.1:0-1958 GCA_049600275.1 Porticoccaceae bacterium
ACTGAATCTACTACCTTTTCCCAAGGAATTCCCATAGAGTGTACAGCGTCGCTGGCACCCAGTATGCTCATCTGCAACCCGCGGGGATGGAAGCGCGCATTGTAGTGATCACCGGGACTAAAGCCGCTGGGCAACTGACCGGCCGCTTTTGCTGCTAATTCATAATGGGATTCAACAAGGTATTCACTGGCGCTTGAGGCGGTGATTTCGACCATGCCATCATCGAGGTCGCGCACCTGCCAATCTTCAGGTATTGAGCGCGGCATATCGCGCTTTATCATGGAAAAGACCAATTGCTGGTTCTGGTCGCTGGCAAATGAAATCTTTTTGTTTCCAGGGACATGGGCTGGATCAAAGGCTTCAACCCTGCGAACCAGAGTGCCATTGATAACCTCTGGCCTGAACTGCTTATCCACCTCGGCGGCGCTGAGCAGATTGCCCTGCGAATCGCGGTAGCTCTCTCCATCTACTGAAACCTGGGCCATTAAGCAGGCAAGGCTGACTACAGTACTCTGCTGCTCTGGAGCAGGAAGTGATTCGAGGATCATGCGTCGAAACGCCTGGTGAGAAGAGCTGCGTCCGGCGGCGCTATAGCCTCCGAAGCCCACAATAACCGGCAGTGAATTAGCCATAGTTTGTCCCTTGAGTGGATTGAGTTGATATGGCTGTAGTTTAGGTTTGAATACCTTAGCTCTCTTATATTATTGAGCCAACAACTATAATTATTCAGCCATAATATGCTACATTTAGCCACTATGGCCTTTAACCTGACTCTTTTGCTCTGCGACAACATGCTCGTATCCAGCAGTACGCTGGCCGCGGAGATATTTCAGTTCGCCGAATCCATGGCTCGGGCTACAAAACAGCGCCAGAGCGAGCTGGTAATACGCCGGGTTAGCGCCGATGGTATGCCGGTTCAGACATCGGCGGGATTTGAGTTGCATCCAACCCACTCTATTGAAGAAGATTTTGTCAGCGACCTTATTCATATCCCAGCCCTGTGGCGAAATCCGCGCCCGGCTGTTCTAAAACATGCCGCTTATGTTCCCTGGTTGCAGGAACAACACCAGTACAACTGTAATTTCACCGCCGTGGGGACTGGTGTGTGCTTTTTAGCCGAGGCGGGACTTCTGGATGACAAGCCGGCGACAACCCACTGGCATTATTTCGACCAGTTGCAGCGCACATACCCCAAGATCAAGCTGGCGCGCCAGCACTTCACGACCCAGGCGGGCAATATCTACTGTGCGGCCAGTATCAATGCGATGGCGGAGCTGATTATGCATCAGGTGGAGCGTATTTTTGGGCGTGTTATTGCCCGCCAGGCGCAGCGAAATTTCTTTCACGAAATTCGCAATCTTGCCGACCCTATCAGCCTTAGCGATCAGCAGGATAATAGCCACAGCGATGAGACCATTGTGCAGGCTCAGATGTGGGTTCAGGATAATCACAGCAAGCAGCTTTCAGTGCCGAGCCTGGCAGCCCAATTTGGCATGACCACGCGAACCTTTAATCGGCGCTTTATGGCGGCGGTGGGTAAGACCCCGGGAGATTACCTCACCGAGGTACGCATGACCTTTGCCTGCGATCTGCTTAAGAATACCGATCTATCGATTCTGGAGATTGCCGGTTACAGTGGCTTTAATGATGCCAGCTGGTTTTCATCGCGCTTTAAGCACTGGTCCGGGAACAGTCCCAGGGAATATCGGCGCACTGTTCGCGCCAAGTTATTTTCGGCTGAAAAAAACAACCCATAAAAAAAGCGCCCTGAGGCGCTTTTTTATTTCCGGACGCTTACACCTTGAACTGGTTAAGGCCCGCATCCTGCTTCTGAGTCAGCTCAACCATGCCATGACACAGCTGTGACTGTTCATTAGCACTGTCAGATACTGTCTGACTGATGTCACGAATGTTAGTCGTATTACGGTTAATCTCTTCAGCCGTTGCACTCTGCTCTT
>JBMYPM010000264.1:0-1951 GCA_049600275.1 Porticoccaceae bacterium
AACAGCGAATTGCGCATGGTTGTCAGCGCAGCACTTCGGGAGCAGGGACTATTTGGTTTCAGTGATGAAAAAAGTATCCCGGCTACCACTGATTTTCACGGCATGTTGAGTACCAATCCGGCGATGTTTCGCCTGTTTGAACGAATTACCAAGTCGGCGCGAGCCAATATACCGATTTTTATTTCTGGTGAGACTGGCACCGGTAAAGAGTTGGTTGCCAGGGCCTGTCATTTGGAGAGCCCGAGGAAATCCCAGCCGTTTATTGCCATGAACTGTGCAAACTTCAATGAACACCTGATTGAGTCCCAGCTGTTCGGCCACAAGAAGGGCGCGTTTACCGGCGCCACTTCAGAGCATCAGGGGCTGTTCGCCGCAGCGGGGCAGGGCACGCTTTTTCTCGATGAGGTGACGACTCTGCCGCTGCCGCTGCAGGCGAAATTGCTGCGTGTTATTCAGGAGCGAGAGTTTTCCCCTGTGGGAAGCCACCAGGCCTATCCCTTTGCTGCACAGCTGCTTACAGCCTCTTCGACAACCCTTGGCGAAGCCGTCGAGCTCGGCCAGTTTCGTGAAGATCTATACTACAGGCTCAATGTTATTCCCCTTAAATTACCGCCATTGCGGGATCGCGGCGAGGATGTGGTGATTATGGCTGAGCACTTTCTCCAGCTGTTTGCCCGACGTGAGAAAAAGCGCTTTAACGGCTTTAGCGACGATGCCAGGCGCTATCTTCGCCAATATCACTGGCCGGGGAATGTTCGCCAGCTAGAAAATCTTACCCACAGCATTGTCGTGCTCAGTGAACAGCGAACTATTGATGAGGCGGTGCTTCGCGGGGCGCTGGATGGCATTGCAGTCACAGGCCTGGAAAAGAGCGCTACCGGCCAGCAGTCGGTTATCGCTAGCGAGGCAGGTCAACGTTGCCTGGATGCTACTTCCGGTGAAGTTGTACCTCTCTGGCAGGTGGAGAAAAATACCATTGAAGAGGCTATTGCCAGCTGTGGAGGCAATATCCCCAAGGCGGCAGCCCTGTTGGAGGTTAGCCCCTCGACAATCTATCGCAAGCAGAAGCACTGGTGAATTGTATTTTGCCATGGCGATGTGCAATGCATTTTGCAAAAGCTGGCGGTAGTGTCTAGGTTTTAAGTTAAACTAAAAGATTAATAAAAGTAGATAACTCTATAGAATATATAATAAAAATAAATCCCGAAAGCAGTTGGCACAGAGTTTGCGATGATCTGGTAAAGGACATCTAACGACAGATTTATCAAATATGGCTGCCATGCCTCAGGGAGAGAAAATGTTAAATAAGAACGGATTAGACTCGTCGGTAAACCTCAGCGGGATTGTACTTCCCGAAAAAAACAGCCCATTGGAAAGACCTGCAGCGCGGGATATTGGTATTCCATCCCCCGCGGCCAATGACAGCAGCTTACGTTTTAAACTGGCGCCTCTGCCAATAACAGAGATCGCGGCCAAACCCACCCTTAGCGTACTTGGCCTGGGCTATGTTGGGGCTGTATCTGCAGCCTGTTTTTCCGATCGCGGCCATTCAGTTATAGGTGTAGACCCGGATACGGAGAAGGTCGCCACTTTAAATCGTGGTGAGTCGCCAATTGTCGAGGAAGGCCTGGCGACCCTGTTGGATAATGCGCGGCAGGTAGGTCGTCTTGAGGCTATCTGTGACCCTCACCAGGCAGTTCTGGAGTCAGATATGACCCTAGTCTGCGTGGGTACCCCAACCGGCCCTGATGGCGAGTGCGACTTAAAGTACCTGCGTATGGCCGCCAGGCAGATCGGCACAGCCCTGTCGCAAAAGGATGCATACCATGTGGTTGTATTTCGCAGTACGGTGCCGCCCAAAACAACCCGTGATATTTTGATACCGCTTCTCGAGCAGGCTTCAGGCAAATATTGTGGCAGGGACTTTGGTGTCTGCTTTAACCCGGAGTTT
>JBMYPM010000265.1:0-1942 GCA_049600275.1 Porticoccaceae bacterium
CAACTACCGAGCTGGCGGAAAAACCCATTCCGGCGCTGTTTAGTTTCTCCGATAAATTATTACAGGCGCGCAACTGGGTCGACAGTGGCAATAACCCCAATCCGCAACTGCTCTGGGAAGAGCTTTTTATGGACTGGTCAATGGTGTTTGCAAGGCGCTGATACCTGGCAGCAGTTTTTTCATGCTAAGCTCATAGAAGCACACACAAGGAGAGGTGATCACTATGTTTAACGGTGGTAAAGGCGGTATTTTAGCGGTCAATATCAGTGATGAAAGTCTGCTCTACCAGCACTATATGTCATTTGTCGAAGGCGGTGGCCTATTTGTTCCGACAAAAAAAACCTACGAGCTTGGCGATGATATTTTTTTCCTTTTAAGTATCTACCTGCGCCCTGAGCCCATACCCATGACCGGCAAGGTAGTCTGGGTTACCCACAAGGATTCCGGGAGCTTTAAAATGCAGGGTGTCGGCGTGCAGCTGGGTGAAGATCAGGCTGAATTAAAAGTTGATATTGAACAGGCTTTGACCGGTACGTTACACTCCCACAAGCCTACATTAACTATGTAGAAAAATTTTATAATAAAAGATGAAATAACCTATGCTGGTAGACTCTCACTGCCATCTCGATCATTTGGACCTATCTGAACGAGAGGGTGGAATCGATGCTGTTTTAGACGCAGCCAAAGCTCGAGGTATCAGCCACTTTCTCAGTGTTGCGGTGGATATGCCGACTTCCAGGTCGCTGCTTGAGCTGACCGCTAAATATGACAATGTCTTCTCATCTGTGGGTGCTCATCCACTGCAAAAAAATGTCCAGCCTGTTCCCACTGTCGAAGAGTTAGTGGCGCTCGCCAGCCAGCCCGGTGTTGTTGCTATCGGCGAGACCGGCCTGGATAATTTCTACAGCAGTGAAACCATCGACTGGCAGCGGGCAAGTTTTATCAACCACCTGAAAGCCAGTCAGCAGATCAACAAGCCGGTGATTATTCACACCCGTGATGCCAGGGAAGAAACGATCGACCTGATGCGTCAGTACAGAACCACTGCTGGCGGTGTTATGCACTGTTTTACCGAGAGCTGGGAGATGGCCCAGCAGGCACTGGAGCTGGGCTTTTATATCTCTTTCTCTGGCATTGTCACCTTTGCCAGTGCCGACGAGTTGCGCGACGTGGCTACCAGGGTACCGCTGGATCGTATACTGGTTGAGACCGATTCACCCTGGCTGGCGCCTGTGCCCCATAGAGGCAAGCAAAATGAGCCCCAGTATGTTCGCGAAGTGGCCCAGTGTGTGGCAGACCTGAGAGGAATAAGCCTTGAAGAACTGGCCGCCGCGACCACAGATAATTTCCATCGACTATTCCATATATCCCCATAGAGGCGGCTATGCAAGAACCGACAACCAGCGACAGCACTGCGTCGAATTTTATTATTCGCACCTTTCCCGTGGGCCCTTTGCAGTGCAACTGCTCGATTATTGGCGATCGTCTTAGCGGCAGGGCGCTGGTTATTGATCCCGGCGGCGATGCCGATAAAATAATGGCACTGCTCAAGGAGCTCAACCTCTCTGTGGTGGCGATTATTCACACCCATGCTCATCTCGACCATATACTGGCCGCAGGGGAGATCAAGAAGGCTACTGGCGCGCCAATCTTCCTGCACAAAGGTGACCAGTTTTTATGGGATATGGTTGAGCAGCAGTGCGAAATGTTTGGTGTCCCTAAGGTTAGCCTGCCGGCGCCCGATCACTATATCAATGATGACCAGGCCCTCGACTGCTGTGGTGGTGTGGCTATTCATACACCCGGTCATACGCCAGGTTCTGTGAGCTTTTGGTTCGATGAATATAAAACACTGATTGCCGGCGACACTCTGTTTCAGGGCAGTATTGGTCGCACCGATCTGCCTGGCGGCAATTTTGAAGAGATTAAGAAATCCATTAGC
>JBMYPM010000266.1:0-1941 GCA_049600275.1 Porticoccaceae bacterium
TGTAACTGATACCTGGACACTCTCGCCGAAGCCTGAGGATAATCTTATTCCTGCCCTGATTTTTACCGCGCATCGACATAAGCGCCGTCTGGTCATCGACAAACTTTATACGCTTTATTCGTCTCAAGACTACACAACCATTGCGAATATTCCAAGCGGCTGGATCAACCTCTGTGTTGATGTTTTTTACTTGATCAGCCAGGCTTGGGTTGTCGATGGCGCCTGATATTTTTTTATTCTTTTCCTGATCGCTGAAGCCTGGACTGGCAAAGAGAAAAAACAGGACAAAAAACACAGTGACACAGCCTGTAAACTTCGAGGTTCTCATTTTGTTCTCCCTGACATAGATGACGGGGATTCAACTGGTCAAAAAATTGACCCTTCAACTATTCAGCATCTAATATAAAAATATTAGCTTGAGAATCTCGGCCACCTAAAATTAAAAATTATCTATTTACATATATATGACTGCAGATAATTACTTTACCCCACCCCTACTGTTGAGAAATCCTCATATACAGAGTGTTCTCAACAGTATGGGACCGCGAAAAATTCGCGCAAAGCGGCTCCAGCAGCGGCTTGACAGCGAAATTCTGGTGCTTACAGCGGAGGATGGAACCAGGCTTGTGGGAGAGTATGATCGCAGTCCATTATCCAAGGGCGCCCTGATTATTTTGCTGCATGGCTGGGAAGGCTCAAGTAAGTCCGCCTATCAGGTCACCACGGCGAACTACCTGCTAAAAAGGGGCTTTGATGTCCTTCGCCTAAACCTCAGGGATCATGGAGATACCCAACATCTCAATCGAGGAATTTTCAACTCAACCCTGACTGATGAGGTAGCCGGGGCCATTACAGATTTCTCGAACCAATATACCTATGACAACACCTTTCTGGCAGGCTTTTCCCTGGGCGCCAACTTTGCCCTGCGCATAGCAGCCGACCACGGCAAAGCTCTCAACTTGAAATCCGCTATAGGTATCTGCCCACCGGTTGATCCAATTAATGCAATGGCCGCATTGAACCAATCAATATTTATCTACGAAAGGTACTTTTTTTACCGATGGACCAATTCATTGCGCAAGAAGCTAATCCATTACCCGGAATATGAATTTGGTGATGCCCTCGACAGCGCTCGCTCTATAGATGATATGAACAGGATGTTTATCACCAAATACACCCCCTTTGATGATATTGAAAGCTATTTTCACTCCTATGCACTAACCGGTGATCGACTCGGCGGACGATCCGATTATTCCAGTAGAGGATATCCAGCGAATAAACTGCCCCGAGCAGCTGAATATTGAAGTACATCCCTACGGCGGGCACTGTGGTTTTATTACCAACCTCTCAGCCCATAGCTGGGTTGAGCCCAGAATAGTGGAACTGTTTGATAACTATCTATAGTTTTGGGAAAACAGCCTGGCCACTCTAGATATCCCAGTCCTTTCCATTATCCAGGGTCCCAAGAGCGTATTTAACCTGGTCGAAATTAAACCCGCGGTACTGCATAAAGCGCATTCGTCTGGCACGTTCCCGTTGATCCTCAGCCGGGCAATGACCAAATTTTCGCTGCGCCACATCCAGTGCCAGCTCAAACCAATCCACATCAGCCTCTTCCAGTCCCGCTTCAACCAGCTGGGCAGCTATACCTTTTTGGCGAATATCCTGACGAATTCGAGTCATGCCATGGCCTCGCAGAACACGAGAGCGAATAAAAGCCTCTGTAAAGCGGGCATCTGATTGCAGCCCATCTTCAGACAATTGCTGCAGCACCTGGTCAATATCGGGATGATGATCAAATCGCCGGTTAAGCTTGGTTGCCAGTTCAGCACGGGAGTACTCGCGCCCGGTGAGTATATCCATGGCCGCGATACGTATTTTAGCTGCTGTAATTTGCTTTGGATCCTCGAGCATAAAACCTGGATCTCCTTTTTTATTGTC
>JBMYPM010000267.1:0-1915 GCA_049600275.1 Porticoccaceae bacterium
CTGCTCCGGAACAGTTTAAGCAGCTTAAAGTGCTTTATGACAACAACACCCTGAGCGGCAGTTTTGATAACAAACCCTATTTTTTTGATGGTGCAGTGGGTAGTTATGTGGTCTACAACAGCAGCAGTGAAGTCAGCAAAGCCATTATCTATTTAACCGCGCGGCGTGGTGGTGATTTAATCTATGCCCTGGATGTAACCAATCCGCTTGCACCAGCTATCAAGTGGCGCAAAAGCTCTGGGGATAATGGCTACAGCGAGATGGGGCAGACCTGGTCCAAGCCGACCATCAGCAAAGTAAAGCTGGGCTTGTCGGATAAAGTCGTCCTGATTATGGGTTTGGGCTATGACCCGGAGGTTGACGACGGCAATAGTTCTGCGCGGACCCAGGGTCGCGGCGTTATCGTTATTGATGCTGAGACAGGGGCAGATATCTGGCAGGTGACCTCCGCATCTGTATCCAGCCCCTCGGGCACGGTGCTGAGTGAAACAGCCATGAGCTTCAGTGTGCCATCGGATCTGGCGGTAGTGGATCGGGATGGCAATGGCTATTCAGATCGGGTCTACTTTGGTGATACAGGCGGGCAGTTGTGGCGACTTGATATTGGCAGCACAACCCTTAGCGACTGGCGTGCCACCAGGCTATTTAAATTTTCTGCCTCTTCAATCCAGCGCTTTTTAAATGCCCCGGATGTAGTCGAGAGCCCGGATGGCAGCTATGACATGGTGATTATTGGCTCGGGAAACCGTGAAAAGCCTGTAGATACCTCAGTGCAAAACTATATGCTGTTTTACCGTGACTACGACCAGGCTGGTGTTTCCACGGCAACGGCAACTCTGCAGCTCAGCGATCTGGCCAAAGCTAATACGCTCTCAGGTGACACACTCGAGTTTGACCCGGATCAGGACATAGTGGCTGACAGCAAGTTTATTAAAGGCTGGTACCTGCCCTTTGAAACTGGTGAAAAGGTGGTAAACCCGGCACTGACCGCCAATGAAACCACTACTTTTGCCACCAATGTACCTAGCATTAACAGTGCCTGCAGCGATCTTGGTGAGGCGCGAATCTATAAAATTGATCCCTTTGCAGTTGCCGGTGCTGCCGAGGGTGAAAAGAATTATGTCGAGATCGAGGGTGGTGGCTTCCTGCCGCCGCCGGTTGGCTTTACGGTGATGGTTGATGTCGAGAGCTGCGACGGGGATGGCAATTGCAGTACAGAGCAGAAACCGATCAGTGGCATTATGTTTGGTTTCCACGCCGAGGACACCGAGGGCGATCCGCTGGGGGTAAGGCGCAAGGTCTGGTGGTACAACCAGCGCGACTAGTTACTCGTCATTTAGTCCCAGTTTTTCCAGGCGGTAGCGAATAGAGCGAAAGCTGATACCAAGTTTTTTTGCTGCCTCGGTTTTATTCCAGCGCGCCTCTTCAAGGGTCTCAATCAGAATCTCTTTTTCGATTTCCTCAAGATGATCATCCAGTGAACCAATGGGAATACGCGCCCCTGCTCGCTGCGACTGGCTCAATCTGCCGGCTTTTTCCGAGGGCAGGGGTTCACTGCCAGAACCCTGTGGATTTAGTTTTAAATCCTCCAGCTCAATCCGCCTATCCTCACAGAGTGTGCAGGCTCGCTCGAGAATATTTTCCAGCTCCCGGACATTGCCGGGAAAGCTGTAATTGAGCAGTGCATTTAAAGCACCGGGGGAGAGGCTGATCGATTTTTTATTGCCAGTCAGTTCCCTGAGTATATGCTCCGCCAGTGGCTGAATATCCTCCGGTCGCTGGCGCAGGCTGGGCATATGGATATCAATCACATTGAGTCGGTAAAACAGGTCGCTGCGAAAGGCACCACGATTTACCGCCTCCTGGAGATTTTTGTGGGTGGCACTGATAAGTCGAACATCCACATCTATTTCAC
>JBMYPM010000268.1:0-1898 GCA_049600275.1 Porticoccaceae bacterium
GGTATCAACCAGGACAGTATTCCAGCCATAGAAGAGCATTACCTGGAGTTATTGGCGTTGTTGCAGAAACATCTGTGGGACCATCCCTATATGCTCGGCGGCCTGCCCTCAATAGCAGACTACGGTCTCTACGGCCCCCTCTACGGGCACCTGTCAAGGGATATCTACCCCAGCCAACTGATGAAACAAAGGGCTCCTCGACTGTACCGCTGGACCGAGCGTATGAGCGCGGCAAATGCCGATATGCCCGAGTATGGGGACTATAGCCAGAAGCACTTCAAAGACAGGCAGATACCGCAAACCCTACGCGATATACTTGGCTTTGTGGCGCGGGACTATCTTCCCGAACTGGAGGAAACCGTCAATGCTACCAACGCCTGGCTGGCAGCGAACCCGGATATTCAAAGCGGCGCTACTGTGTGCAAAAAGCCCCATCAACAAACCCTCGGGAAAATACAGTTCGAGTTTCGCGGCATTCAATGCGATGGGGTCAATAAGCCCTACCGACTTACCCTGATACAACGTATTAGCGATACATTCGCTGGCCTCGACACAGAGAGTCGCAAAGCCTGCAGGGAATTTTTTGCCTCTGTAGGCCTCGAAAGTCTTCTGACACTGAAAGCCAATCGACGTATTGAGAGAGCCAATTACCTTGAAGTCTGGGGCGCAGCTAACCAACCGGCAGAAGAAAACCTATGATCGAACTCTATACAGCACCGACCCCAAATGGCCACAAAGCCTCCTGCACCCTTGAAGCTATGGAACTGCCCTACAGGGTACAGCTGGTCAATATCACTGCTGGCGATCAGCATGCGCCGGAATTTCGGGCTATAAACCCCAATGGCCGCATTCCGGCGATTGTTGATCGAGGCAATAACAACTTTTCTGTTTTTGAGTCCGGCGCCATTATGATCTACCTCGCCGAGCTCACCGGCAAACTGCTACCCAGTGATATCAAAGGACGCTCGAAAGTTCTCCAGTGGCTGATGTTCCAGATGGGCGGCGTCGGCCCGATGATGGGACAGGCCAATGTGTTTTATCGCTACCTGCCAGAAAAGATTCCTACAGCTATCAGTCGCTACCAAAATGAATGTCGGCGCCTTTTTGAGGTACTCGACCAGCATCTGGCCGACAGCGAATGGCTGGCCGATGATTTCTCTATCGCCGATATCGCCAACTGGTGTTGGGTGCGCACTTACAAGTGGTCCGGGGTTTCTCGCGATGGCCTGGAAAATCTCGATCGCTGGTTAGATGCAATGAAAGAGATACCGGCAATGCAGAGAGGCGTTCAGGTACCGATGAGCATGGAGAGCCTGCTCGACGATGAAAAAGCCGCCGAAGAATTTATCAACAATGCGCGCAATTCAGTTCAAACATAAATATAAGTTCAACTTAATATTGAAAAATAAAAGAGCAATCCTATGTCGACAATGAATCTTAGCCTTAGAGACGGCGTCCATATTTTAACCCTGACCAATGCCGCCAATGGCAATGACAATACCTTTACCACCGAGGTAATGCATGAATATATGCAAGCCTTTGACAGAGTTGAAAGCTATCAGGGCAACAGCGCACTGATTATCACCTGTGAAGATGAAAAAACCTTTAGCACAGGGATTAACCTGGCCTGGCTGGGTCAGCAATCAGCTCAAGGACAAGGGGAATTTATGCAAGCCTTCCACATAATGCTATGCCGCTTTGCACTGCTCAATATTCCAACTGTCGCCTGTATTAATGGCAATGCCTATGCAGGCGGTGCGATCCTCGCAGCTGGCGCCGATTTCAGGCTGATGCGCGAAGATCGCGGGCGCTTCTGTTTCCCGGAGGTCAATATTCCGTTGCCATTCACTCCGGTGACCAGAAGCCTGGTAAACCTGCTCCCCAATAAACAGGCGTTA
>JBMYPM010000269.1:0-1895 GCA_049600275.1 Porticoccaceae bacterium
TATGACCAGTTGCTGTAACCGAGCAAATCCAATGTCCAGGCCATGCGGCCAGCCCAGCCACCGCCCTCATCATCGTAAACCACCATATGCGTCTCTGTATCAATACCAAGATAGCTAATAATTTTATTCAGTTGCTCCAATGTGGGCAGCTTGCCTGGTGTGGGCGCAGTGCCAGCCATCAACAGACTGCCGGATAAATGCACGGCGCCGGGAACATGCTTTTGTTGATAGAGTGCCGGATTGCAAAGATCGATAATCAGCAGATTATCCCGATCGAGAATAGCTTCGAGTTCACTGGGCTCCAGCAGGCGGGGAATAGGATTAGTCATTTTTATCAGTCGCTGAGGTTTTAAGGGGCATTTTTTACGCGCAGATTTTAATAGCTAGAGTTTAACATTATTTCTCATCCTGGCTGGCGAGGATATTGCGGTAATTCTGCAGCCTTACATCGAGTATCTTACCTTCGCGGGCAGCTTCCAGCAGGGCACAGCCCTGTTCGCTTATATGCTTGCAGTCGCGGAATTTACACTGGCCGAGAAAAGGCCTGAATTCGATAAAGCCATCGATAATCTGTTCATCGCTTAAATTGGTAACGGCAAATTCGCGAATACCCGGAGAGTCAATCAGGTGACCACCATTCTCCAGGTGAAAGAGCCTTGAAGCCGTGGTGGTATGGGTGCCTTTATCGGTACCCTCGGAGAGTGCGCCGACAAGAATATTGGCATCCGGCTGCAACTGATTGATAAGGGAGGATTTTCCCACACCAGACTGGCCAACCAAAATTGAGGTATGAGCAGCCAAATAATCTTTTAACGCATCTATTCCGGCGCCGGTTTTTACCGACACTTTGAGGACTTCATAGCCGACTGTTCGGTAATCGGAGATTAACTGTTCAATATAGGAATTCTCACCACCCTTGAGCATATCGATTTTATTGACCACTAATACCGGCTGGATATTCTGTGCTTCCGAGGCGATCAGGTAACGATCGATAAGGTTACTATAGGCTGTTGGCTTGGCGGCAAATACGATGGCGATACGGTCCACATTGGCCGCCACAGGGCGCAACTTGCCATAGGGATCGGGGCGCAACAGTTCAGAGCTGCGTGGCTCGCGGGCGACAATTACCCCGTTGGGTTCCCCGTGGCGCCAGATAACAGTATCCCCAGTGACCAGGGGTTCCAGGTTGGCGCGAATATGGCAGCGGTAAATATTGTCCCTGTAGTTTCCTTCAAGACCCTCAATATCAATCTGCGCGCCAAAGTTGGTAATAACCGTGCCGCGCACTTCCGGGCCCAGCTGGTTCATGCTCTCAAGTTGATCATCACTGATGGTATTTTTAAGAATAGCCCGCTCACGACGACGCTCCTGAATTGACTGGATGCGGTTTTTTTGTCGTAGGCTGAGGTTGCGTTTAGCCATTTATGCTCTCTTAAGCTGTTCGATAAACACCATATCGAATACGGTCTCTGGCGTTCTGGTTCGCAAGGATATAGCATATCCGGCTGAAGTGACATTTTGCCAATCCCACAGCGGGATTTTTACGGAAATACAAGCAATGACCAATTCTACCCAAAACCCTGACCCAACGAACCTGATCTGGATCGACCTGGAAATGACCGGCCTCAGCCCCGAGCGCGATCGCATTATCGAGATTGCCACAGTGGTAACAGATAAAGACCTCAATATTCTCGCCGAGGGTCCGGTGCTGGCCATCCATCAGTCAAATCAGTTGTTGGAAGGTATGGATGAGTGGAACACGCGCCAGCACGGCGGTTCCGGGCTGACCGAGCGGGTTCGTCAGAGCACCACCAGCGAAGCTGAAGCCGCGGCGGCAACTATCGACTTTTTAAGTCAGTGGGTGCCAGCTGGAAAATCGCCGATGTGTGGAAATT
>JBMYPM010000270.1:0-1876 GCA_049600275.1 Porticoccaceae bacterium
CACCAGCTATGTGGCACTGCTGGATCCGGTAAAGGCCAATGCGGCACTCTGTGCCTATATTGAAGTGCAGTTGACCAGCACTACCACAGAGGCGATCAGTCAATTTAACCAGCAGATAATGAATTTGCATGAGGTTCTTGAGTGCCAGATGGTGGCCGGAGGCTTTGATTATCTGATCAAGATTCGCGTGGCAGATATGCAGGATTACCAGCGCTTTCTCGGGGAGAAATTATCCACGATTGAAGGTATAAGCCAGACCCATACCTATGTGGTTATTGAGAATGTGAAATCGCAAACGGCGCTGCAGATTAGGCTGTAGCTGTTATTTGTAAACTCTTGGAATCCGCAGCGGCATGCGGGTTAACAGTTCGTAACCCAGGGTTGCACAGTACTCGGCGACACGATTAACCGGCAATTGATTGCCCCAGAGTTCAACAGAATCACCTATAGCCACAGCGTCAAGGTCGGTTACATCCAGGGTAATCATATCCATGCTGACACTGCCCACCAGCGGGCATTCAACACCGTTGACCAGCACTGGCGTGCCATTGGGGGCGGTGCGCGGATAGCCATCGCCGTAACCTATACCGATGGTGGCAATGGTCGATGGGCGTTCAGCTGTCCATTTACCAGAGTAGCCAACCTTTTCACCGGCGTCGATATTGCGCACTGAGATCACCGCAGATCTAAGGGTCATCACCGGCTTTAATTGGTCGGCATTGTCCTGGGCATGATCAAAGGGCGATGCGCCGTAGAGCATATAGCCGGGGCGGTTCCAGTCCCTGTGGCTGTCTGGTCTGCCGAGAATTGAGGCGGAGTTGGCCAGGCTGGTTTTCAGCGGATCCTGTTCAGTGGACGCTATAGAGGCAACAGCTTTATCAAATGTCGCCAGCTGCTGGTCGGTAAAATCGTTGTCGAAATCTTCAGCACAGGCAAAGTGTGAGGCGACAATAATCTGGTCATTGATATTGCGACTCTCATTTAGGCTTGTGTAGACCTCGGCAACTTCCTGAGGTGGAAAGCCAAGGCGATGCATGCCTGTATCCACACCCAGCCATACATTGACCGGCTGGGCTATATCGGCATTCAGGACAGCCTCTTTCTGGGCGTGGTTTTCGACCATTAACCAGAGACCTTTAAGGGCTGCGGTATTGACCTCGTCAGCGCTAAAAGTGCCCTCGAGCAGCAGGATAGGCTGGCAGATTCCAGCGTCGCGAAGTTCCAGGGCCTCTTCAATACAGGCGACGCCAAAGGCCGGGGCGACCTCGGCCAGGGCCTGGGCGACTTCGACCATACCGTGGCCATAGGCATTGGCTTTAACCATTGGCATGGTTTGCGAATCTGCTGCCAGTGACTGGGCAAGGGCAAAGTTATCGCGCAGTGCCTGCAGGTCGATAATTGCCTGGGTTGGTCGAGACATAAATTAATTCTGTTTAAAATTTATTAATAATTGTATTTTCCGGCAGAGTATAGCCTTTGTGCCGCCAGCCATACATCGCCAATTTCCCCATTGCCTACGGGTACGCCGTCAATTTCTACAATGGCGCCAATCTCTTTGGAGGAGCTGGTAATCCACACTTCGTCGGCATTGTGTACCTCTTCCATAGTAACAATACGCTCTTCAACGGGAATACCCCCATCGCGACGCAGTATATCCAGCAGAATATGGCGGGTAATGCCCGGCAGCAGCTGGTTGTCCAGTGGCGGTGTTATCACCACGCCGTCTTTGACTATATAGGCATTGCAGGAACTGGCCTCGGTAAGCTGGTTGTCGGCATTAAACAGCAGCGTTTCATCGTTGCCCTGTTCCTGACCCTGTTGGAAATGCAGCACATTGCCCAGCAGTGCGGTGGATTTAATCTGGCAGCGTTCCCAG
>JBMYPM010000271.1:0-1866 GCA_049600275.1 Porticoccaceae bacterium
ACCGCATTAATCCCCATTAAGCCATGGGCAATATCTGCATCGAGGCGATCAAAAATCGGCTCGCCCAGTCCTACGGGCATATTTTTTGCCACTACAGTGACCTGAGCGCCAATAGAGTTGCCCTCTTTGCCCAGCGCCTGCATATAGGTTTCCAGCTCGGAAATCTTATCGGGGTCGGGGAAAAAGAATGGGTTCTGTTCGATCTGGTCCTGCTCAAATCGTTCGGCAACTATGGGACCCAACTGGGAGACATAACCGAAAATCTCGACACCCAGGCGCTCTTTTAAATACTTTTTGGCAATACCACCAGCGGCGACGCGCATGGCGGTTTCCCGGGCTGAACTGCGGCCGCCACCGCGGTAATCCCGCTCACCGTATTTCTGGTGGTAGGTGTAATCCGCATGGGCGGGTCTAAACAGATCTTTAATCTTGCTGTAGTCTTTGGATTTCTGATCTTTGTTCTCGATCATCATGCCAATCGCTGCACCGGTGGTTCGCCCTTCAAATACGCCGGAGAGTATCTTTACTTCGTCGTCTTCTTTGCGCTGGGTGGTGTAGCGGGACTGTCCGGGCTTGCGGCGATCGAGATCGGGCTGCAGGTCGGAGGCGCTGATCTCCAGTCCCGGGGGGCATCCGTCGACAATACAGCCAATGGCTAGGCCATGGCTTTCGCCAAAACTGGTTACGGTGAAAAGTTTTCCTATGGTGTTTCCGGACATGGTGCGCCTGTGCCTTGTTGTGTTCTTATATTCGTAGCTATGTCATTAGCCGTTAAGTGGGCGATTATACGTAAGTTATGCAAAAGATTCCCGATGTTCGATAAGTTGATCGCGGGTGAGCAAAAATACGCCGCCATCGCCCTCTTCAAATTCGAGCCATAGGAATGGCACAGCTGGAAATGCCTGCTCCAGGGCGACCCAGGAGTTGCCCACTTCAACCACCAGCACACCCTCTTCCGTTAGATGATCTACCGCTTCTCTTAAAAGCCTGCGGGTAAAGTCGAGGCCATCATCACCGGAGGCCAGGGCCAGTTCCGGTTCGTGAAAGTACTCTTCCGGCATGCTGGCATAGTCTTCGGCATCCACATAGGGTGGGTTGCTGACAATCAGGTCAAACTGTTGACCCTGGAGGTTGGCAAATAGGTCGGACTCTACGGCATTTACTCTGTAGCCCAGCTTGTGCAGTTCAATATTGCTCTCAGCAACTTCCAGGGCCTCCGGGGAGATATCGCTAAGAACCACCTGGGCTTCTTCAAAGCCATAGGCGCAGGCTATACCTATACAGCCGCTGCCGGTACAGAGATCCAGCACCCGCGATGGCTCGGAGGCACACCAGGGCTGGAAGCCGGTCATTATCAGTTCGGCGATGGGTGAACGGGGAATAATTACCCGCTGGTCGACATTAAAGGGCAGGCCGCAGAACCAGGCGCGGCCGGTTAGGTAGGCGGCGGGAATGCGCTCGCTGATGCGCCGGGCATACAGGTCTTCAATTTCCTGTTGCTGCTGCTCGCTAAGTGTCTTTTCCAGCACTGCGCGATCGGCATCGGGGCTCAGGTCGAGGGCATAGGTGAGCAGGTAGACGGCTTCGTCCCAGCTGTTGTCTGTGCCATGACCGAAATAGAGGCCGCTATTTTCAAAAAGCGACTGGCCGCGCTCTAGCATCTGGCCAATTGTGCGAGTGCTGTTGTCGGCGCTATTCTCGGTGTTTCTGGAATTATTGTCTGTGTAATTTTCTGGCATTGCTGTTAATTCTCCACTGGCTAACTATTTTAACCCTGAAACTGGCAATGATGTGCACTTTGTTACAGAATGATTGCGTTTTATAACTACACAATAATTAAGCTGGAACCCATTTAATGAGAGACCA
>JBMYPM010000272.1:0-1842 GCA_049600275.1 Porticoccaceae bacterium
CGTTTGGCGCACCACAGACTACCTGAGCAGTTTCACCGTTACCTGCAACCTGACAGACACGCAGTTTGTCAGCATCAGGGTGCTGCTCAACAGAGACAATCTCACCGACTACTACGCCAGACATCTGCGGCGCTGCCGCTTCAACGGCATCCACTTCAAGGCCGGCCATGGTTACCTGGGCAACCAGGTCAGCAGTTGAGATTGTTGGGTTGACTGATTGTCGCAACCAGGATTCACTAAATTTCATAGGTTACCCCAGTTTAAAATTGTTTAAGGAAGCGCAGATCGTTTTCGAAAAACAAGCGCAGATCATTAACGCCATAACGCAGCATGGCCAGACGCTCGACACCCATACCAAAGGCAAAGCCGGTGTACTGGTCTGTATCTACATTACAGCTCTCGAATACATTGGGATGCACCATGCCGCAACCCATAACTTCTAGCCAGCCAGTGTGGCTACAGATTCGACAACCTTCACCGGCACAGTTGGTGCACTGAATATCTACCTCGGCAGAGGGCTCAGTGAATGGAAAATAAGAGGGACGGAAGCGCACCGGCAGGTCCGCTTCAAAAAAGGCTTTTAGAAATTGATCGATCACCCCTTTTAGGTCGGCAAAGCTAATATCTTTGTCGATCACCAGGCCTTCAACCTGGTGGAACATTGGCGTGTGAGTGATATCGGAGTCGCAGCGATAGACTCGGCCGGGGCAGATAATCCGAATCGGCGGTTCCTGTTTCTCCATGGTGCGCACCTGTACCGGCGAGGTGTGGGTTCTCAGCACAGTACTTGGATCTATATAGAAGGTATCGTGCATTGCGCGAGCCGGATGGTGGCTGGGAATATTGAGCGCTTCGAAGTTGTGGTAGTCATCTTCGATTTCCGGGCCTGTTTCGACGTCATAACCGATTTTGGCAAAGAAGGCTTCAATACGCTCCATGGTGCGGGTGACCGGATGCAGTCCACCGATCTCTTCACCGCGGCCGGGCAGTGTGACATCAATGGTCTCACCGGCCAGCTTGGCGTCCAGGGCAGCAGTTTCCAGCTGCTCTTTTTGCTGGTTAATCAGCGCCTGCAGTGACTGCTTGACCTGGTTAATCTTTGCGCCCGCGGCGGGTCGCTCTTCATTGGAGAGCGCTCCCAGGCCTTTTAGCAAGCCGGTAAGCTTGCCCTTTTTGCCAAGGTACTCAACGCGCAGGTCATCCAGCACCGACAGTTCAGTCGCCGCGGCAATCGCAGCTTCGGCACTATCGGCAATCTGTTCCAGTTCAATCATTATGGGTCACCACATTCTTCTGTGTTGGCTATCTTATTACTGATAAAAAAATAGGGAAAGAGCAACAGCCCCTTCCCTATTTGGTTAGCTTCTAAACTCCTGCTGAGCAGGTAGTGCGCTGTTTAAGCTAGGGCAGCTTTGGCCTGGTTTACTACTGCGCCAAAGGCTGCTTTGTCATGTACTGCCAGGTCGGCGAGTACACGGCGATCAAGCGTAATGCCTGCTTTGCTCAGACCGTTGATCAGGCGGCTGTATGACAAGCCCTCTGCACGGGATTGAGCATTGATTCGGGCAATCCACAGTCTGCGGAAAGTGCGCTTTTTGGCGCGACGGTCACGGTATGCGTATTGACCTGCTTTGGTAACTGCCTGGGCAGCAACTCGGTATACACGACTGCGTGCGCCGTAATAACCTTTTGCCTGCTTAAGGATTTTCTTGTGACGACGGCGTGCTTCTACACCACGTTTTACTCTAGCCATTTTATTCTCCTACCAATCAGTTATTAAATTGAACTACGCAGCATGCGGTTAACGCGAGGGACATCAGCAGCATTAAGAATGCTGGTTCC
>JBMYPM010000273.1:0-1830 GCA_049600275.1 Porticoccaceae bacterium
TATAAATACCCAGGTTGTCGGCGCCATTTTTCTCAATCAACTGGGCACAGAGGTCGGCCCAGTCATTTTCTGACCAGCCGAGATCGATACCAATGGCTGAGAGGCCATTGTTCATCCGTTCCATATGGGGGGCAAAACCCACCATCTTGCCAGCGTAGGAGGGCACCACTTCATAGATGCCGTCACCAAATAGAAAGCCGCGATCCATTGGCGATATTCTGGCTTCTTCCAGTGGCAGGTAGGTGCCATTGAGAAATGCGATATTCATGTGTTTCCTTAGTCGATGGGACTGCTGTCCAGTCTGTCCCTAAAGCAAAAATGGTAGCAGCAGGTTCTGTTACAAGCAAAGTTTTAGTTGCGGATTTTCACCAGAGTATCTGGGCCGGCTTCAAATTGTTTTTTACTGTCGGCCAATAGTGATTGCGCCTGATCTATGCTGATAGGCTCAAAGCGCACTGTGCCGCCTGCGCGAAGCTGTCCCAGTCTGCCAATATCCAATGAGAGTACCGAGCCAATTTTTGGATAGCCGCCCATGGTCTGTCGATCATTAAGCAGAACAATGGGCTGCCCATCGGCGGGAAATTGAATAGCACCCAGGCAGATGCCCTCGGAGAGCATACTGTCTATAGCTGGAGTAATCGATGCGCCTTGCAGGCGATATCCCATACGGTCACAGTTTTGGGTAACCCTGTATTCAGAGCTAAAAAACAATTGTTTTTGTGCTTCGCTAAAAGCCTCTTGCTGGTAGCCGAGTATCACTCTTAAAAGGGCTGAATTCTGGCTGTAATCTGTTCTTAGGCTTTCTGGTAGTCGCCACAGTTGGAAATCTTCCACTGACTCGCAGGGCAGTAGGTCACCAGCTTTTAAAGGCGAGCCCTCACCACTTAGGCCACCCAGTTTCTCGCGGGTAACAGTGGCGACGCTATTGAATACAGGTTCGACTTTAAAGCCGCCGGCAACGGCCAGGTAGGCGCGAGTGCCGCTGCTGACAAAACCCAATTCAATCCTGTCGCCGGGATTGATGTTATGGCTCTGCCAGAGCTCGGCTGACTTGTTATTAATTCGCAGTGAAACTGTTGCCCCAGTCACTGCCAGGGATGTTTTAACGGTTGAGGCTAATATTAAGCCGCCGGTGGTGACTTCAATACATGCGCTATCCCGGGGGTTTTCACAGAGCAGGTTGGCCCAGTAAAAGGCGCTGGCATCCACCGGGCCGCCGGTGGTGATTCCCATGCCCTGGTGACCGAAGCGTCCGCCATCCTGAAGCAGGCTATAAATCCCCGGCTTGATTACCTGCAGGCTCATAGCTCACCGCCCATGGCGATAAATGTCTCTCTATCAATGGCTTCAAAGCGCACCTTGTCGCCAACCTGGACAGGCATGTTCGGTGTAGCCTGTGGGTCGAACATTAGTGTTGGGCAGAGTCCTATCAGGTTCCAGCCACCGGGAGAGGCTGCTGGATAGACCGCAGTTTGGCGATCGGCAATGGCCACTGCGCCACGGGGGACATGTTGTCTGGGGGTAGCGAGCCTGGCTGTAGCTATACGTGGGTCAACTTCGCCAAGGTAGGCAAAGCCCGGCGCAAAACCAATCGCATAGACCTGGTATTCGCTCTGCTGGTGAAGAGTGATAACTTCTTCTTTAGAGAGCCCTGCGCTGACTGCGACTCTCTGAAGATCAGGCCCGGATTCGCTGCTGTAGTAGACCGGCAGTGTTATCAGCGATCCACTGTTGTTGCTCTCTGTAGCAGTAATTTTGGTTGATGCTTTTATTGCAGTGCAGATCGCTCTGCGCACTGAATGATGATCGGTTTTAAATGGATCGAAGATA
>JBMYPM010000274.1:0-1825 GCA_049600275.1 Porticoccaceae bacterium
CTTATAGTGGGTTCTGTCCTGGGTGGTTTGGTAGCTGCCTCACTGTCCGGACCTTTCCTGCAATTATGCTTTGGCGGCCTGATGATCCTGGTAGCAATGCAGCTCTTTGTCAGGCCAAAGGCTTCCGTTTTATCAGTTCCCGGCAGGCGACGACTGGGTGGTGCTGGTGTTGTGATTGGCGCCCTTTCCACACTCTTTGGTATAGGCGGAGGCACTCTTTCAACGCCATTTCTCGCCGCCTCTGGCACAAATATTCGCCAGGCAATGGCTGTGGCTGCGGCCTGTGGCGTACCCATAGCAATAGTTGGTGGCTTGACCTACGTTTTTTCAGGGCTGCACCAGGAATCTTTGCCCGAGGGTAGTCTGGGTTACATCTTTATACCGGCATGGCTGGGAATTGTTTTAACCAGTATCCCTTTCGCCAGTCTGGGTGCGCTGTTTGCGCACCGTTTGCCTGAGCGTCTTCTCAAACAGTTATTTGCTGGCATACTCTTTATTCTTGGAGCTCGATTTATTTGGCTCAACACCATAATCACCTTTGGGTAGTTAAATGTCAGGCAAGCAGGATCAAATCCTCAATATTTTAAAAGACGGACAGTTTCACTCTGGCGAGAGCCTCGGTGAGGCACTAGGCTGCAGTCGGACTGCGGTATGGAAACAGTTGCAAAAGCTTGAAGACCTCGGGCTTTTAATTGAGTCTGTAAAGGGCACCGGATATAGAGTGGCCGATGGTTTCGAGTTACTGGACTCCCAGCTGATACAGAGCCAACTGACTGATATAGCTGCATCACAGGTCTTAAATTTAGACCTGTTTAAGAGTATTGACTCAACCAACAAATATGCCCGTGAAAAGGCTGAGATCCAGACTGTAAATGGTCTCGTGGTCTTGGCAGAGCAGCAGACTGCCGGTCGCGGTCGCCGCGGTAAGGCATGGGTAAGCCCCTTCGCATCAAATATCTATTTATCAGTAGTATGGGACTTTGAGCATGGTGCCCAGGCCCTTGAGGGGCTTAGCCTTGCAATTGGTGTGGCGGTTAAACGAGCTCTTGATGCCCAGGGGCTCAAGGGAGTGCAGCTAAAGTGGCCAAATGACATTTATGTTGAAGGAAAAAAACTTGGCGGCATTTTATTGGAGATGATTGGCGATCCCGCAGGTCAATGTACTGTTATTGTCGGTGTGGGTGTCAATGTGGCCATGCCGGCAAGTCAGGGAGCAGACATTGACCAGGAGTGGACAGATATTAGAGCCAGGATGCAGCTGCAAAATTCTGAGGGTTATAACTCCCATCAGCTATCGCGCAACTATCTGGCATCAGCGCTTATATCCGAAATTATTACCCTGCTTGGGGATTTTCAGGAGCAGGGTTTCTCTCACTGTCGTGGTGAGTGGCAGGCAGCGGACGCTTTCCTGGGGCAGCAGGCAGTAATCAGTACTCCCAGGCAGTCTATTAACGGAATAGTAAGGGGTGTAGATGAAAAGGGTGCATTGCGCCTGGAGCTGGAGAGTGGAAAGATAGAAACCTTTATCGGCGGTGAATTAAGTTTGAGGCTGATTCCATGATTTTAGATATTGATGCAGGTAATACCCGAATTAAATGGCGAGTTCTCGACGGCCAGAGAGCTATTGCTCGCGGCGATCAGTTAACAGAATCCATTCGCCGGGGCTTGCCACTTGAAATTGGTAATATCGAAAGCCTGGAACGAATACGCCTTTCCTGCGTCGCGGGAGAGGATGTTATTAAAAATCTCCAGAGCCAATTCAATGACCGGTTTGATATTCAGTTAGAGCTGGCGCAGGTATCTGTAACAGCTTTATCTGTTGTCT
>JBMYPM010000275.1:0-1811 GCA_049600275.1 Porticoccaceae bacterium
ACGCCCTGTGATGGCCCTTTTATCCCCGCTAACCTGGTTGCAGAGCTTCACCAGCTAATCCTCAGGGAAAGGGCAGATATAGCCTGTGTTCGCTATCAGGGCGCGGCACAGCCAACCTTTACCCTATGGCATAAATCTGTGGTCAAGGCCGTGGAGAAGGCGCTGCTGGTTGATAAAAACGGCGGTTTTAAACCCCTGTTGCAGGCATTAAATACAGCCTACCTGGACTGGCCCGAGGAGCGGGTAAATCCTTTTTTCAATATCAATAGTTGCGAAGACCTGGCACTGGCTGAGGCCGCTGTATGTCCCTAGATTCTGCCAATTTAAGCCATGAACAATTTATGCGCTACAGCCGTCACCTGTTGATGGACGATATAGGCGAGGCCGGGCAGCAAAAACTGATTAAATCCCGGGTACTTATCGTCGGGCTCGGTGGCCTGGGCTGCCCTGTAGCGCTCTATCTTGCCGCTGCAGGGGTTGGTGAACTGGGCCTCTGCGATCCCGATACTGTCGAATTAAGCAACTTACAGCGACAGGTGCTCTATAAAGAGGCCGATTGTGGCGAACTGAAAGTTAGCTGTGCCAGGCGCGAGTTGACCGCCTTAAATCCCAATTTGCAGGTCAGCAGTTACGCCGATAAAGTCTCTGCCGAAGTCCTGCTTAACAATTACGATATTGTCGTCGACTGTACCGATAACCTGGCGGCGCGACAGCTGATCAATCAGCACTGTTTCAAACAGAAAAACGCCTTTGTCAGTGCATCGGCACTGGGTTGGGAAGGTCAATTGGTTGCCTTTGATTTTGCGCATAACCCAAACCTCTGTCTTAACTGTATTATTGATAAGGATTCTTCGGAACCACTGCTCAATTGCTCCAACTCCGGTGTAGTTGGGCCGGTACTTGGTGCTATGGGCAGCTTGCAGGCGACAACGGTAATTCGTATGTTGTTGGGCTTTTTTCAACAGCATGGCGAGCTGCAGCGCTATGATGGCAAGACGGGGCGCTGGCTTAATCTGCGCACTGTGGCAAAACCTCACTGCGACATCTGTAGTGAAGAAACTTGAGAGATAAATTTTAGGAGACAAACGTGGGTCACGACCTTTCCAAAGAGAGACGATTTCTAAATATAGCGCTGCTAACAGTATCAGATACGCGCAGCCTGGAAACCGATACCAGTGGCAGCTATCTGCAGCAGGCTCTGGAGGAAGAGGGCCACCGCCTGGCCGACCGCCAGTTGGTGATCGACGATATCTACCTGATGCGCGCAACTGTTTCCGCCTGGATCGCCGATCCGCAAATTGATGTAATTCTTACCACCGGTGGCACCGGCTTTACCGGACGCGACAGCACCCCGGAAGCTCTGGCACCACTGTTTGATAAACATATCGAAGGCTTTGGCGAGCTGTTTCGCCAGCTCTCCTACGAGGAGATCGGCACCTCTACAGTACAGTCCCGCTGTCTTGCCGGCCTCGCCAACAGAACAGCAATCTTCTGTCTTCCCGGTTCTACCGGTGCCTGCAAGACTGGCTGGAATGGCATTATTCGCGAGCAGTTAAACAGTACCTTCGCCCCCTGCAATTTTGTCCAGCATGTCGGGGCCAAAGCGAAATAATGATTTCAGTCTCCGCCGCTATAAATCAGCTGGTCCGCGCAGCGACAGCCACGGATAGAAAAGAGCAGCTGCCGGTTACACAGAGTCTTGGACGGGTACTGGCAACAGATATAACCGCCACCATCAATGTGCCACCGGCAGATAACAGCGCTATGGATGGTTATGCCTTCTGTTACGCCGATGCGCAAAACACTAATTT
>JBMYPM010000276.1:0-1805 GCA_049600275.1 Porticoccaceae bacterium
AGGGCTTCAAAAGCGTCGCGCATCACGTGGGCCAGCGTGTCATTAAATTCCTGGTCATCATCCCGCCCAGTGCCATTGGGCGGCTGATGTAACTCGCTTCCGGCAAGGGTTTTCAATAGCTGTAATTCTTGCTGATCACCGTTTGATGCCTGCCAGCGAGCGAAGATATGCGAGGTTTTTGTGCACTGGGATTCACTGTTAATCAGCGCGAGAATCTTGAGGAACAGTGCCATATCGCTATCGGCAGAGACCCGGAGAATCTCAATATCTTCAACATACTCCGCCAGCTGGGGATGATTGATCAGCAGGGCGGTAAGAAACTTCACCGGTGACAGGCGAATTTTATTGGTTCGAGCAGCCGGGGTTTCCGGGTATGGCTCGTAATCCACACCGCCATATATTTCTGGCGGCTCCTCGGCGACTGGCTCTGGATGCTGGGTTTGTCGGCTGGCCGGTTCAGCATTGTACTGCTGGGGCGGCTTATGGGTGGCCACATAGTCACGCAAATTATCCGCCGAGATACCGGTGCGACGGGAGAGTTCTTCGAGCATCAGCTGCCGAAAGACCCCCTGGGGAATACGGTTGATTTGCGGTGCGCAGATTTTACTTAGCCGCGCCTTGCCATCTGCAGTGCTGGCATCAATTCCCTCGCTAAGTTGTTCGAAGAGGAATTCAGAGAGCGGCAGGGCGCTGTCGACCTGTTCCATAAACGCCTGCTTGCCGAGTTGGCGAACCATGGTGTCGGGGTCTTCGCCATCGGGCAGAAACAGGAATTTGGCCGATACCCCGTCGCGCATTTCCGGCAGCGCTGTTTCCAGTGCCCGTGCGGCGGCTTTGCGGCCGGCTTTATCGCCATCGAAACAAAATACAATCTCCGAGGTGTAGCGGAAGATTTTTTGCAGGTGGTTTTCGGTCAGCGCTGTTCCCAGGGTTGCCACGGCATTATTGATCTCAAACTGGGCCAGGGCGATTACGTCCATATAGCCCTCAACCATAATCAGGCAGGGGATCTCCTTGAGTTTCTGACGTGCCTCGTAGAGCCCGTAGAGCTCCCGGCCCTTGTGAAACACTGGTGTCTCCGGGGAATTAAGGTATTTTGGTGTGCTGTCATCCAGTACCCGTCCGCCAAAGCCGACTGTGCGACCGCGCTGGTCGCGGATTGGAAAGGTGATACGGTGGCGGAACCGGTCGTACTGTTTTTTCTCTTCAGGCTTGGTGACCAGCATGCCTGATTCATCGAGCAGGCCGAGTCGCTGCGGATCAGTGCCCACTGCTTTTAACAGGTTGTCCCATCCGGGTGGCGCGTAGCCAACGCCGTATTGGGCAGCTACCTGACCACTGAGGCCGCGACCTTTCAGGTAGTCGATGGCCCCTGCGGCGGCCTGGTGTTCGCGCAACTGTTGGCGGAAGTATTTATCTGACTCGCCAAGAACCGAGTAGAGGCTGTCTTTCTGTTTGCTGACCTGGGCATCTTGTGCCGCTTCGCGGGGGATTTCGAGACCGACATTTTTAGCCAGCATTTCCACTGCGGGCAGGAAGTCGAGGCGGTCAAATTCCATAACAAAGCCGAGGGCATTGCCGCCAGCACCACAGCCAAAGCAGTAGTAGAACTGTTTGTCCTGGGCGACGGTAAATGAGGGGCTTTTTTCTTCGTGAAAGGGGCAGCAGGCCTTGTGGTTTTTACCGGCCTTTTTTAGCGGGACACGGCTGTTAACCACATCGACTATATCAACGCGATCGAGCAGGTCATCAATAAATGTTTGTGGTATTCGTCCAGCCATCGGTGTTTTGTGTTGCCCTGTTTT
>JBMYPM010000277.1:0-1791 GCA_049600275.1 Porticoccaceae bacterium
TGCTATTACAGGCTGAACAGAAGTATGTCACCGCCTATCTCGCCGACAGTGAAGCAGTTTTATCGGATACATTAAAAGAGATTGAAGAGGAATTTCCCGATCTGTTTGTCCGTGTTCATCGCAATGCACTGGTGGCGAGAAATGCTATTGAAGGGCTGTCATTTATTGATGGCCACCTTCAGGTCAGTATTCGCGGCCTGAGTATCCAGCCGGTGGTCAGCCGGCGACTGGAGTCCAAATTGCGCCAACTGCTGCCAGAGCTTTAAAGCATTTTAAAATAGCATGGTTCAAAATAGCAGGGTTTAAGGCTGCCCAAGTGCGTCGAAATCGTCGATAATGTCGCTCTTATAAATTACCAGCGATGGAATACCAGTGTCCAAAACTATCCGAATTGCTACCCGCAAGAGCCCACTGGCGCTCTGGCAGGCTGAATTTGTTAAAGCCAGGCTACAGGCGCACAACGCCGAGCTGGATGTGCAGCTAGTCGCCATGACCACTCGCGGCGATGTGCTGCTGGATACGCCCCTGGCCAAGGTGGGTGGCAAAGGCCTGTTTGTCAAAGAGCTGGAAGTCGCTATGTTGGAAAATCGCGCCGATATCGCCGTGCATTCAATGAAGGATGTGCCCATGGAGTTTCCACCGGGGCTCGGGCTGGCGGTTATCTGTGAGCGCGAAGACCCCCTGGATGCCTTTGTCTCAAATCAGTATACAGCGCTGCAACAGCTTCCCGATGGCGCGGTGGTCGGAACTTCCAGCCTGCGTCGCCAGTGCCAGATACGGGCAAAGTTTCCCCATTTAAGAATTAAAGACCTGCGCGGCAATGTAAATACCCGGCTGGGCAAGCTGGATAATGGCGACTACGACGCAATTATTCTCGCCAGTGCCGGCCTGCTGCGACTGGATATGGAAGATAGAATCGCATCGCGGCTACCAGCCGATCTGTGCCTGCCCGCTGGTGGCCAGGGTGCAGTGGGTATTGAATGCCGCGACCAGGACCAGGCTACTCTCGACCTGCTGGCCAGCCTAAATCATCCGGATACCAATACCAGGGTAACTGCCGAGCGTGCCCTGAATCGACACTTGCAGGGTGGTTGCCAGGTGCCTATAGCCTGCTATGCAGAGCTGGAGGATAGCCACAATCTAAGAGTTCGCGCCCTGGTAGGCAGTGTCGATGGATCCCTGATTCTCGAGGATGAGATTACTGGTCCCAGGGAATCTGCAGAGCAGCTGGGTATCGAACTGGCCGAGCGACTTTTGTCTGCCGGTGCCGGCGCTATTCTCGCCGAGGTCTATGGAACTGACTAATGGCTGAGCTCTGCGACACAAACAGCCTGGCTGCCAAGCGTATACTGCTAATCAGGCCTCAGCGCCAGGAAGATCAGCTGCTATCCATGCTGGAAAATAGCGGTGCTGATGTAACCCATATCCCAGTGATGCGTATTGAGCCGATTGTTGAAAGTCAGCAAATCAAAACCCGGATTCTTGAAGTAGATAACTTTCATAAAGCTATTTTTGTCAGTGGCAATGCCGCAGAGTTAGGCATCGAATGGATCGATAAATTCTGGCCCATGTTACCTGTAGGTATTGAGTATTTTGCCGTTGGCGAGCGCACCGCCGCGCTGCTCAAAGAGGCGGATATCAATGCCCTCTGTCCCAGTGGTCGGCAAAACAGTGAAACCCTTTTACAGCTGACGCAGCTCCAGGAGTTGGACAACCAGCGGATTATTATTTTTCGCGGTGTTGGCGGGCGGGAAATCCTCGCCGAGACCCTGACAGAAAGAGGTGCGCGGG
>JBMYPM010000278.1:0-1777 GCA_049600275.1 Porticoccaceae bacterium
CAAAGGCGCCGGGCTTTAAACCAAACAGGTTGCCTTTTATCTGGTTAAAGGCCGCACCGGAAACTTCCGGTCGCAGATCAAAGGACAGGGAACCCCAGTTATTTTCGCCAATCACTAATTTATCTATCGCCACATCGAGAGCAAGAAAACCTCGCGGATCAATTGTCGATGCCGAGACTTTTTCCTTAACCAGTGCCGAGGGCAGGCTCAGGCGGCTGAGGTTTATTTTTGGCACCTCTACTGATTCAGCCACAGGGATTAACAGCTGCCCGTCGACAAGGTCACTGCTCAGGTTAATATCCACCCATTCTTTGGACAATGCGGCTGTCGCGGCAATGTCCTGCAGTTGGAAAGATGCCAGTTCCAAGCGGTCAAAACGCAGATCAAAAACAGTTTGCCAGCTGAGTTGTGTCTCGTCTTCGGAACGATCAAAAAGGCCTATTAATGGTTGCCAGAGCTCCAACTCGGTGGTGGGAAGGTACGCCGATAGCTGCAGTATGTTCTCTACAGGCTCAACCATAGGTCGATCGTAGCTAATCTGCCCTGCACTGAACTCGGCATTATTAAAGCGCAGATCAAAGCTGAGAGCAGGGCTGACACCAGAACCCGACAGTGAAGAATCCGCCTTGCCCGCCAGTGTTGCGGTAAGACGCTCAAACTCGGGCGTGAAATAGAAAGTCATATCCAGTGCCTGGGACTCCCCGGCAGATTTAACCAGGGGTACCGGAAGTTCCAGGCCGACGCCCTGCAACTGACTACTGAGTTGCAGAGTTATTGCCTGGCTGGAGTCTTTATTTGCCGCGGGAATAGTAATGGATCCCTCAATAGGCACAGCGCCAACAATAACTTTCTGCCAGGGAAACTCAACCAGCTGGTTAAGGCTCTCTGGCAGCAAATCTCCACTAAAGGCGATCTTCTGCTCGTCGCCAGTCTTATATAACCTGGTCACTATTGGTCGCTGCCAGAAATTGCCTGTGATGCCCTCTCCATAGAGACCATCCTGCACAGAAAAATTCAGCTGGCCCTGTATATCAGTCATGCTGATCGGTCGACCGGGTATACCTATGGAACCCTTATCAATGGTTGTCGAAACATTGTACTTGCCCCTTAACTGCTTGCTGTCGGAGTCGGCAGGATCGGTGTCTTTAGCCTTTGACATTGGAATAGCCAGGTCCAGCTGGCTGAGGGTTTTACCCCTGTAATCCCAATCGCTGATACCAGCGACATTAGCCTGCAAAGGAGAGTTTTCGAGAATATTTATCACCTCGGAGAGATCACCGGCAACCTCGGCATCGACAAATAGATAGGGCTGGTTGTCAGCACTGTCCCTGGCATAGACAACAGTGGCATCAGTAATTTCAGCGCTGCCTATAGTGCCCGATTCAATGGCCACCTCGGAGTAAATATCATCGACCAGCAACAGGCTGGTCGCATCGCGAATACCAGTCCAGTTGGGGTCGTAATTGATATGTCCGCCAGTGGTTTTCATCATTAACTGGGTAGTCTGTGAAGTGCGGTCAAATTTCGGTGGGCTATTGCGTATCAGCAGGCCAAACTCCTCGACATCAATATCCACTACCGACTCTTTCAACCACTTATCAAGTTGCTCCGACATCCGGTAAGGCAGGTATTTATTGCGCTGCCGGGCATCCAGGTCACGGGCGCCAATCAACAGGCTGATATCCGGGGGATTGCCCCCGGAGGGAATAGTCTGCTGGGCAGAAAACATAATATTTGAACTGAATATTTGTACATGTATTTATTATTACTAAATGTT
>JBMYPM010000279.1:0-1775 GCA_049600275.1 Porticoccaceae bacterium
GAGCAACTGTGACAGCAGAATAAAAATGGCTTCGGGATCTGTCAGTGATACCTGCGCCCTGGAGACAAAAGCGATACCGACAAAGCCGACTGCCATAGCTCCCAGCAGGCAGGTGATCATCCAGCTCATACCGATTCGCCGCGCCAGTTTAATTTCACCAACCGAGCGTATCGCCATAAAGCGCACAATAATATGTGGCTGGCCAAAGTACCCCAGCCCCCAGGCCAGGGAGGAGACAACAGCTGCAAGGGAGAGATTACTGATCCACAGATAACCGGCATCAATACTGTTTACCGTCTCAATCACAGGCCCAACACCGCCCAGCTCGGTAATCGCCACAATCGGCACCAGGATCAGTGCCGCAAACATAATGCAGCCCTGCACAAAGTCGGTCATGCTGACCGCGAGAAAACCGCCAAACAATGTGTATAACACCACCACACCGGCGGTGATATAGAGGCCCATTTCGTAGCTCTGGTTAAAGGCATTTTCAAATAGCTTTCCACCGCCGACCAGGCCGGATGAAGTGTATACAGTAAAGAAAACGATAATCACTACAGAGGCAACAATTCGCAGCAACCGGGAACTGTCCTCAAAGCGATTTTCAAAAAAGTCGGGCAGGGTAATCGAGTCGCCGGCTATCTCTGTATAGGCCCTAAGGCGAGGTGCAACCAGGAGGTAGTTGAGATAGGCTCCGGCCACCAGCCCCAGTCCAATCCAGATATTGCCCAGGCCACTGAGGTATACCGCCCCCGGCAGGCCCATAATAATCCAGCCACTCATATCCGAGGCCCCCGCCGACAGTGCGGTAACCGCCGGCCCCAGTTGACGACCACCCAGCAGGTACCCAGATACATCGTCGGTTGAGCGGCGATAAGCATAGAAGCCTATCAATAGCATGGCGGCGAAGTAGAGAACGAGTGCTGTTAATAAGCTGGCTGGCATAATTTTATAAAACCTTTTTAATTATTCTGTTCAGGTGATTAACCCATACACAATTTCCAACTCTACCATTGCAATCCTATTGCCGTCTATTTGCAGGGGATTCGGCAAACAAACCCATGACCTGCCCCGGCAAAACAAGTACCCTACAGCTCTTAAACCCAAGGTTAATAAAAACAGCTATGTCCAAAGACCAGACCAGACTTACCCAGTACAGCCACGGTGCCGGTTGCGGCTGCAAAATTGCCCCCGCCGTACTGGAGACCTTTCTTAAAACTGACTATGTGGCCCCCGAGGATCCGCGCCTGCTGGTTGGCAACAACACCAGGGATGATGCCGCCGTCTATGATCTTGGCGATGGCACCGGGGTAATCAGCACCACTGACTTCTTTATGCCCATTGTCGATGATCCCTTTGAGTTTGGCCGCGTTGCCGCCGCCAATGCGATCAGCGATATTTACGCTATGGGCGGCACACCGGTAATGGCCATTGCAATACTTGGCTGGCCGATAAAATTATTATCTGCCGAGGTGGCGCAAAAGGTGATTGATGGCGGGCGCCATGCCTGTGGTGAGGCTGGTATTCACCTGGCCGGCGGTCATTCTATTGACTCTCCGGAGCCAATTTTTGGCCTGGCAGTGACAGGCCGGGTAACCCTTAAAAACCTTAAACAGAACAGCACTGCCGGTGCAGGCAATCTACTATTCCTAACCAAACCCATAGGGGTGGGGATTCTTACTACCGCTGAAAAGCAGGGCAAATTACAGCCTGAACATTCCCGCCTTGCGGTGGAAAGTATGATGAAACTAAACACCATAGGCGCTGAACTGGCA
>JBMYPM010000280.1:0-1745 GCA_049600275.1 Porticoccaceae bacterium
CAGCGGCTTAAGAATAATATCTGTATGCAAATTTCCCTTGATACTTGGACTGCACATACGCGCATCAGTAACCGGTGAGAGAGCCACAGCGGCATTCGGCAAACGCCCCCCGCCGTCTCGCAACCAGGTCAACAGGGAAAGAGTTAAATTGCCCCCGGCAGAATCACCAGCGACAAACACCGTCGAGGCCTGTGACTCGCCCGCAGGGCCATTGTCAATTAACCAGCTATAGGCAGTGCGACAATCTTTAACTCCAGCCATACGCGTATGCTCAGGCATAAGGCGATAGTTAATAGCTAATACCGCACTCTGGGTAATCTCGGACAGCTTGCTGGTAATCACCCTGTGACTTTTAGCACTGCCCACATAGAACGCACCGCCATGAATATATAAAAGCCTTCGACTGTTATCAGCACCTGGCGCTACAACCCATTCAGCATCCACACCAGCGGCATCCACCGGGGTAATATCACTGGCTATAGGCACATCCTCAAAGAAACTATCCATGGATTCTCGGATAGCGTACATACGCTGCTTTAAACCCAGGCCAGTATTTTTACTGTGGGCGGCACTAATCTTTTCACGGATAAGCTTAAGAGCATCACTGGAGCCCGGCTCGGAGGGGAACAACTGCCCTTCAGGTAAGTCATACCTGGCCAGGGGGTCAGGCTTGAGAAACAGGTAGGCAAGATAAATACCTATCGCCGCCAGGATCATTAAAGCCAGGTTATATAACATTCCCGCAGGACTCAGAGAGCCGAATAGCTGAGCTGGTTAAATTTCTTCTGGTGGAAATCACCATCACCAAAAGTGACATTGATTGTCATCAGGCGCTTTACATAGTGACCAATATTTAACTCATCGGTAATCCCTATACCCCCGTGAATTTGAATCGCCTCCTCACCAATCAACTTGCCATACCTGGCCACTGACGCCTTAAGGGCATGGACTGACTTTTGCAGCTCCAGAGTGTCTGCCTGGGAATTCGCTGCAACTTCAGTTGCATCGCAAAGCCCCCGATAGAGCAGCGACTTGGCCTGCTCACAGGCGATAAAAGTATCCACCATACGATGCTGCAGGGCCTGAAAGGAGCTGATTGGCGTGCCGAATTGCTGGCGGGTTTTGGTGTAGTCAACGGTGATGGCATTGAGGGTCGCCATAATGCCCAGGGCCTCTGCACTCAGTGCCAACAGAATCTGCGGCATAACCTGGTCGACAATATCCATCCCCTCACCCACAGCGCCAAGCAGCTGGCTGGCTGAAACCTCTACATCCTTAAAGCTGATGCTCGAGGCGCTCTGGCCATCCATGGTTTTATAACTTTCGATGCTGACGCCCGGAGCAGCGGCATCGACCATAAACAGGCTGATACCCTGGCGATCGTACTGGTCACCGCTGGTACGTGCAGCGACAATCAGGCTATCGGCGGTCGCGCCATTAAATACCACGGTCTTCTCACCATTAATTGCGTATCCCGCTTCGGTCGCAGCAGCACTGGTGGCTATATCGGCCAGTTCAAAACGCGACTGGCGCTCCAAAAAGGCAAATGCACCCAGGCAGCTGCCGTCGATAATCTTTGGAATACAGTCCGCTTTAAGCGCTTCATTGGTGGACGCAGCAAGCAGCCCGCCAAAGATAACTACTGTGGATAGGTAGGGTTCGACAACAATGCCTTTACCCAGCTCTTCCATCATTGCCACTGTATCTTCAACCGAGCCGCCGAAACCGCCGTACTCTTCGGCAAA
>JBMYPM010000281.1:0-1707 GCA_049600275.1 Porticoccaceae bacterium
GCTAGCCAGCCTTGCGGTGAGCGTTTTGCAAAAGGGCGTTGGCTGCAGAGAACTCCTGCAATGCATTGCGATAGACAGTGCGCTTAAAGGAGATAACCGAGTTGACCGGATACCAGTAGTTTACCCACTGCCAGTCATCAAACTCCGGCGTTCCGCAGGTATCAAAACGCACCTTGCCGGGATCGCAGGTCATCTCGAGAAAGAACCAGCGCCGCTTCTGGCCAATACAGAGGGGTTTGGAATTTTTGCGCTGCATTTGCTCGGGAATACGGTACTTCAGCCATCGTTTTGAGCGCTGAATAATTTTGACATCGCCCGAACCCAGGCCCACTTCTTCATAGAGCTCGCGATAGAGGGCATCTTCGGCACTTTCGCCGCGATCAATGCCGCCCTGGGGAAATTGCCAGGCAGTCTGCCCGAGCCGCTTCGCCCAAAATAAATTGCCCTTTCCGTCGCCTATAACAATTGCGACATTTGAGCGAAAACCATCCTTATCAACCACGTTTAACTACCTTTTTATTTTAACCTTATTGTTCCACAGTCTTGGGATCGCAGCAATTTTCTCTTGAGGCATTGGCCCTGCATGGTTATCCTCCGCTTGCACAAATTCAAGCGGACAATTTTTCATGGCCCTGGCTATTTTTGATTTAGATAACACCCTGATTGCTGGCGACAGCGACCACAGCTGGGGACAATTCCTGGTTGCCGAACAACGAGTGGATGGCCATCAGTTTCGACAAGCCAATGATCAATTTTACGCTGACTATATAGCCGGCAATCTGGATATATTTGCCTATCAGGAATTCTCCCTGCGCCCGCTAGCGGAGATCCCGATGACCGAACTGCAGCAGCTACAGGCGAAATTTATGCAGCAGGTAATCGAACCCATGCACCTGCCCAGGGCCCGGGCACTGCTGCAAAAGCATCGCGATGCCGGTGACCGATTGCTGGTCATTAGCGCCACCAATCGCTTTATCGTCGAGCCCATTTGCCACAGCCTGGGCATTGAGGAACTGCTGGCTACCGACCCAGAGATGAAAGATGGCCGTTATACCGGCAAGGTTAGCGGTACGCCTACCTACAAGGCGGGCAAGGTGACCAGGCTTATGGCCTGGCTGCAAGAGCAGTCGGAAACCCTTGAGGGAAGCTGGTTCTACAGTGACTCCATCAACGATCTGCCACTGCTACTGGAGGTGGATAATCCCGTTGCCGTGGATCCCTGCGATAGTTTGCGCAGGGAGGCCGAAGATCAACGCTGGCCCATTATCTCCCTGCGAGATTAATCATCTTCTGGCAATCGAACATAAAAAAACCCCTGTAGAGGGGCTTTTTAGTTTCTGTCGCAGATTCAATCGAACCCGCCACAGCAGAGAACTACTCTTCGATGGAAGCGGCGTAACCGTCAGCGTCCATCAGGTCATCCATACTGCCTGTATCAGTAGGCATAACACGGAACAACCAGCCGTCGGCATAGGGTGAGCTGTTGACCGTTTCCGGCTCATCTTCCAGTGCAGGATTAATCTCAATTACCTCACCGGTCACTGGAGAATAAATATCTGAAGCCGCTTTAACAGACTCAATAACCGCAACCTCTGAACCGGCATCAACGCTGGCACCCATTTCTGGAAGTTCGATGTAGACAACATCGCCCAGTGCATCCTGCGCATGATCTGTAATTCCGATAACCACGCTGCCGTCACTTTCCAG
>JBMYPM010000282.1:0-1693 GCA_049600275.1 Porticoccaceae bacterium
CAATTATTTCAAGGGCAGGCTCCTGGCGAGCAGGCTATCGAGAACCAGGCCATTTATAGCTAAATTATTAACACCCGCTTTTTTACTCCTGCTGATTTTTACAGTTCCAGCGTACGGCGAACAAAATGTAACGGGCGCTGCCAGTGACGAAGAGACTGCCAGCCTGTCTGAACAGCTTGCAGGTATAGAGGATAAGGTCAACCCGGCTGCTTGGAATATCCGCGGCGGTTGTGTACCCTTAAAGCGAATCAAACGTATACAGTTTCTCGATGATCAGACTGCCTTGATGTCTATGCGAAATAGAAATCCCGACAGGAAAAAGATCATTTTGAAGCTCCGGCGCGAATGTCCAGGCATCAAACGCAATGGCTATATCCATCGAACCGCTGGACTTAGACTCTGCGCCGGTTTTGATCGATTTGTTGTTATGGGTTCATCGGGATACGCCTGTCGAATAGAATCCCTTGAACCCTATGTAAGTATTGAAGAGCCCAAACCGGATAGAGATTTAGATTAATTTATTCTCGGGGCTCTAAGAATGAATAAGGGCCCTGTATGCTTTCAATAAAATGCTGTCGTATCTTTATGCAGATGCTGGCTTTCTCTGGATTGCTGGCTGCGTCGAGCGTTTTTGCTGAATCAGCGATTATCTGGCAGGGCAGTTGGCAGCAGGGCAGTTTGCTGTTGGGCCAGATTAAACCCAGTCACAGTATCAGCTATGCCGGTGAACCGATAAAGACTACGGCAGATGGCCGCTTTCTGTTTGGGCTTGGGCGCAACGCAGAACAGCTTTCAAGCTTTACTATCAGCAGCCCCAGTGGCATATCTACAAAAGTGCAATATCCGGTTGCCAAGCGGGAATACCAGATTCAGCGAATCGAAGGTGTTCCCCAGAGCACTGTTACGCCGCCGGCTGAGCAATTGCAGAGAATAAAGTCTGACTCAGCGTTGGTGATTAGGGCGCGACGAGAAGTCACCGATAAAACTGATTTTCTCGAGGGTTTTATTAAGCCACTTGAGGGCCCTAAAACCGGTGTTTATGGCAGTCAGCGATTTTATAATGGTGTGCCTAAAAGCCCCCATTATGGTGTTGACTACGCCGCCCCCACAGGCACTAAGGTGATTGCCCCCGCCGCTGGTGTGGTTCGCCTGGCCCATAAAGATCTTTTTTATTCTGGTGGCACGCTGATTGTCGATCATGGCCATGGCCTTAGCTCAACCTTTCTCCACCTCAGCGATATCCTGGTCAGCGAGGGTGGTCGTGTTGAACGCGGCGATGCAATTGCCCTGGTTGGTGCCACAGGTCGTGCCACAGGTCCCCATTTGGACTGGCGGATGAACTGGCGCAATGTACGCGTCGATCCTGAGCTGGTTCTGGAAGCCCTTCCCGCGCAGTAGTACCCCTGCCCCTTAATCACAGCGTTATTTTCCACAGGCCATGGCGGTTTTGGGGGATTTTGCGTACACTATCGCGGTTTTGAAACGGACGGTTATCGTGGACAAAAATCTTTTAAGTATATTGGTTTGCCCGGTTAGCAAGGCGCCTCTCGAATATAACAAAGACAAACAGGAACTGGTTTGTCGAGCCAGTGGTCTCGCCTATCCGATTCGCGATGGGATTCCAGTGATGCTGGAGAGCGAGGCACGGCAGCTCGATGCCGATGAAAAGCTTCGCGACTCTGCCAAATAAGCG
>JBMYPM010000283.1:0-1650 GCA_049600275.1 Porticoccaceae bacterium
GTGAAACTGCACGGCAAAGAGGTTTTTATAACTTAGCGCGGCGGCAAAGTTAACCCCGTAATCGCAGTGACCGGCAATATAGGTCTTATCTGCCGGAGCCACATAGTAGCTGTGCACAAAGTAGAAACGACTGTCCTGCTCTATACCCTGCCAAAGCGGGTGATCAATTGTCTGTTGAACATTGTTCCAACCCATATGGGGAACCTTGAGTTTGGCACCCTGCTTATCGACCAGGTTATCGCCAAAGAACTTGACCTGTCCGGGCAGCAATCCCAGGCAATCGACACCGCCATTTTCTTCGGAATGGTCCATTAACGCCTGCATACCCACACAGATAGCCAGCACCGGCTTGCTTTTCATTGCCTGGCTGACCACATCGCCGACATTGAGTCGCTGAATTTCGCCCATGCAGTCGCGAATCGCGCCGACACCCGGAAAGACCACACGATCGGCATCTTCAACCAAGGCTGGATCGGCGGTAATAGAAACTTTAGCGCCGGGGCAGACAGTCTCCAGGGCTTTGGCAACAGAATGGAGATTGCCCATACCGTAATCAATAACGGCGATATGGCTGCGGAAATCACTCATAAGATTGTGTTCGTTTTGGTCGTTAAAAAAACAAAAGACTCCTTATAAAGGGAGCCTATCAAGGCACCCTGTTACAGGGTACCTTTTGTAGACGGCATTACACCTGCCATGCGTTCATCAGCAGTTGCGGCTACGCGCAGTGCGCGACCAAAGGCCTTAAAAATAGTCTCGACCTGGTGGTGAGCGTTGGCACCGCGCAGGTTATCAATGTGCAGTGAAACCAGTGCGTGGTTTACAAAGCCCTGGAAGAATTCCCGAACCAGGTCAACATCAAAGCTGCCGACATGACTGCGGACAAAATCCGCTTTCATAATCAGGCCGGGGCGGCCGGAAAAATCCATTACAACACGAGACAGCGCCTCATCCAGCGGCACATAGGCGTGGCCGTAGCGGGTCAGGCCTTTTTTGTCGCCAATGGCTTTGGCAATCGCCATACCCAGGGTAATACCTATATCCTCAACGGTGTGGTGATCATCGATATGGGTGTCGCCAGTCGCCTGAATATCCAAATCCACCAGACCATGGCGGGCAATCTGGTCAAGCATATGCTCAAGAAAAGGCACAGGTGTGGCAAAGTTTGCACGACCAGTTCCATCCAGATTAACCGTTACTGTAATCTGTGATTCCAGGGTATTGCGTGTCACTGTCGCAGTGCGATCAGTCATGGTGTTCTCCAGCGTCAGACTAATTTCAAGCGCCCATTATAACCGCAATTATTTTTATTTCAGAAACAATTAGGTGCTACAATCCCGCGATGAATAACTATAGATGGATAGTAGCAGCTGCCCTGAGCCTGATTTTAGGACTTGGGTCTGTTGTCACCTCTGCGCACAGCCATATTGATGATCATATTGACGGGTCTATCAGTGGCAACAGCGACCATCAGGAAGGCAGCTGTAGTATCTGCTTTCAAGAACTTTCTGCTATCGTCGATCCTGACAGCAGTCCCACTATCCTGCTTATACCCTCAGCTGCAGCTCCCTTCTTCAGCAGGGTTAAGTCAGCCCAGACATTTTCTTTCTACCTTTCCAGAGCACCGCCCTCTGATGCTTAAAAATTAAA
>JBMYPM010000284.1:0-1637 GCA_049600275.1 Porticoccaceae bacterium
GCACTCTTCACATGTGTAGCTACATCGTAATTTGTAGCGTTGATATAGAGATAGGACAGAAGATGGCAAAGCAAGCCAAAAAGACAACCAAACGAAAGATTACCAAACAGGTAGTCGCAAACTATTATGCCGAGCAGAAACCAGCCATTTACCACTACCAGAAAAGCACGCCACAGGGTTTGAATCATATGCGATAGCCAGCCCCGCATATGTAGTAACAGCCCTGAGCGGATAAACAGCCCTGAGCGCCATAAAAAAAAGCGCCTAGCTGCCTATAAAATGTCGTCAAATCCATGACAAGATCTCCATATCCTGCGCCTAAATTAATTAAAAGCCAATTAAAAGCTATTTAGGCCCGTCCCTGAATTCAGTGTCCATTTAGGGTGCCCACTGAAACACCTTTTACCCCCGTTATCCCCGCTGTATAAACTGTTATTGAGTGCAGTTAAAACTGTAGCCAATGTTTACAGACTATTCCATATTTTATAGCCGCCACTGTGGCCAACTACTGCTGCTTTTCAACCTCAGTAAGATTGCCGCTAAGCTCAATTCCATTGGGCACCTGCAATGTGGATGTCGGGAAAGCAACTTCAGCCTGGTTGGCCTCAATGATAGCCGCGACTTTAAGCAGTACATCCTGCTTAACCTCATGGTACCTGGCCCAGTCGGTGGTCTTGGTAAACACGTAGATAAAGAAGTCCAGGGAGCTGGCGGCAAACTTATTGAAGTTAACCATCATAATTAAATCGTTGTCGATCTCCGGATGCTCAGTAAGCATGGTTTTTACCTGATCGGCAATGCTGTCCATCTTGTGCAGGTCGTCGTAGCGAATACCTATGGTTTCATAGATTCTGCGGTTGGTCATCCGCGAGGGGTTCTCCACGGAAATATTGGCGAAGGCGGCATTGGGAATATACAACGGGCGCTTGTCAAAGGTGCGAATACGCGTCAGTCGCCAGCCGATATCCTCAACGGTTCCCTCAATCTCCTTATCCGGGGAGCGCACCCAGTCACCCACAGAAAAGGGGCGATCCAGGTAGATCATCAGGCCACCAAAGAAATTTGCCAGCAGGTCTTTTGCCGCAAAACCCATCGCTATGCCGCCGATACCACCAAAGGCCAACAGCCCTGAGATACTGTAGCCAAACAGCTGCATGGCAATTAGTACCGCGGTGATAATCACCGCCGCGCGCAACAGTTTGCCCACGGCGCGAACCGTGGTTTCATCCAGGGGCTTGGAGATATAGTCAGGGTGTACCAGGTTGCGCTCGGCGCGCTTGATAAAGTTGGTCAGGAACAGCGAGCCCAGGAAGATCAATGCGATGCGATTGATAGGGTCCACCAGGGAATAAAGGCCGGAGTCCATCTTTTGCGCAGCAACACCGGCGGCAAAGTTGACACCCAGAATCCATACCAGCCAAATCAGCGGTTTGCGGCACGCCTCTATTAAGGCATCGTCCCAGACGGTCAGTGTTTTCGAAGTGTGAACTTCAAGCTTGTCGATAACTCGATTTACCATGTAGCCAAGCGTTAAAGCGACAACCACAATAAGAAATAACTCAAGCATCCAGAGATATTGCTCACCTGTTAAATTGACCAACCAGCTTTCTATTTTGCCCATCACTCGACCTTTTTAA
>JBMYPM010000285.1:0-1633 GCA_049600275.1 Porticoccaceae bacterium
CTATGGCGCCCTATGAGATTAATAGCCCCGGCGGCAGTGTTGAGTACCACAATGAGGAGCCGGGCAGTGCCTGGATGCAGCGCATGTCCCAGACCTTTGAGAAGTTGATCTGGTTAAATCCCGTGCAAGAGCAGTACTGGGATTATACGCCATCAATTTTAATGCTCCGCGAGCTGGTTGAGGGTAAGATGTATCCATTGACCCTGGCCGGACTGGAAAAGGGTATGAGACTTCTTGCAAAATAGACTGTCGAAGTTAGCGAACTCGGGTTCGGAAAAATAAAAGAATAAGATCGAAAAATAAAACTAGAATAAATAGCAATTAATATAAAAATAAACGCTTATACAGCACAAAAATAATAATATGGATGGGTATAGCTATGCGCGTACAAGACGCTGCAGATCAAGCACTTGAAAAAATAGGGGTATCAAACCAACAACCGGAACTTCCAGCCCAATCCCTGTTGCAGCTCTGGCAGCAGGCACTGGCGGACGCCGCTGATCTCCCGGCATTTACCTGTCTCGGACAGACCCTGAGCTACAGGGAAATTGACCAGCTGGCCGATCGTGCAGCTGCTTATTTTCACCAGCAGTTTAACTTGCAGGCCGGCGACAGAATTGCTGTGCAGCTGCCAAATTTACTGCAATACCCGGTTGTTGTGATTGCCGCCTGGAAGCTGGGCCTGGTGATAGTCAATACCAATCCCATGTACACCCATCGTGAACTGGTACACCAGTTTAATGATTCCGGGGCAAAAGCGGTGGTGGTTCTGGATCAGTTTTACGACACCCTTGCCGCAGCACTTCCGGAGACCGGGATTGAGCATGTGGTGGTAACCCGGGCTATAGATCTTTTACCCCAGCCAAAGAAAAGCCTGCTGGTTGCGTTGACCAAGATTTTGGGCAAGCGACCCAGTCTTCCCAGTAGTGGTTTTATTCCATTTTCGCAGGTTATCGCTGCCGCTAACCAGGACGACTACCCAATTCACAGTCCCTCTCTGGATGAGATCTGTGCGCTACAGTACACCGGAGGTACCACTGGGGTCTCCAAGGGCGTGATGCTTACCCAGAGCTCAATTATGCATAATATCGCCCAGGCCCTGGCGATGATTGATGGCAGCGAGGAGTCAATTGAGCACTATACGGTCGTCTCACCTTTGCCGCTCTATCATATCTATGCCTTTATGCTCAGTTTGGGGCTGGTGCCAGCGGTCCGCGGCCATAGCTTGTTGATCCCTGATCCACGGAATATCTCAGCCTTTGTCGGTGCGATCAAGAATGTTAAATTTGAAATTTTCTGCGGTTTAAATTCCCTGTTTGTCGCGCTAATGCAGGATAAGGGCTTCCAGAAACTCGACTTTTCCCAGTTGAAAAGAACCCTGTCCGGCGGAATGGCGCTGATGGATTCCGTGGCCAATGACTGGCAGCAACTGACCGGTTGCGTGGTCAGTGAGGGCTATGGAATGACAGAGTCATCACCGGTGATCTCGATGAATCCATCGGGCTTTGAAAAGATTGGCTCAGCTGGTATTCCAATTCCTGGTACCCAGATTAAAGTTATCGGCGACGATGGTGTTGAGCAGGAGGTCGGCGGTATCGGTGAGCTGGTTGTGCGTGGGGCTCAGGTCATGCGT
>JBMYPM010000286.1:0-1621 GCA_049600275.1 Porticoccaceae bacterium
GCCCGCGGTATTGATAATATTGCCCTGGTGCGGATAGAGCAGCTCTATCCGTTCCCGGATGCCGAATTGGAAGAGGCGTTGAAGCCTTATGTGAATATGAAAGATGCTGTCTGGTGCCAGGAAGAGCCCATTAACCAGGGCGCCTGGTACAGCAGCCAGCACCATATGCGTCATGTGCTTCAGCGCACCCATCCGGAGTTACACTTGCGTTATGTGGGTCGTGCAGCATCTGCGGCACCGGCCTGCGGCTACATGTCAGTTCATGTAGAAGAACAAAAACAGTTTATTGATGAAGCACTGAGCCCAAACTCGTAAAACAGGAATAAATAGATGGCCATCGAAATTAAGGCACCCACATACCCGGAATCAGTACAGGAAGGTTCACTGGCAACCTGGCACAAGCAGGTTGGCGACAGCGTTAATCGCGACGATCTGATTGTAGATATTGAGACCGACAAAGTTGTACTGGAAGTTGTTGCACCAGCCTCCGGAACCATCAGCGAGATTCTTAAAGTTGAAGGGGACACGGTTGTTAGCAACGAGGTAATTGCCAGGATCGAAGAGGGCGCCGTAGCACCAGCACCAGCTCAGACAAGCAGTGCCAAGCCCGAGCCCGCAGAGCCCACTCCCAGCGGTGGCCTGATCAACCCGGCAGCGAAAAAGCTGGCGGAAGAGCGGGGCATTGATATCAGCCTGATCACCGGCACCGGCAAAGGTGGCCGCATCACCAAAGAGGATGTGGTTAACTACACGCCCTCCGCTGCTACAGCACCTGCACCTTCATCCCCGCAGCCTGCGCCAACGGCGGAAGCTGATCTGGAGGCCGGTGATCGAGTTGAGCGCCGTGTGCCTATGACTCGCATGCGCTCTCGTATTGCCGAGCGACTGCTTGAGGTAACCCAGACCACAGCCTCCCTGACCACCTTTAACGAAGTGGATATGACCGCCCTGATGGATCTGCGCAAGCAGTACAAGGAAGAGTTCACCAAGATGCACAACGGAACCCGTCTTGGTTTTATGGGCTTCTTTGTCAAAGCGGCTGTTGAAGCGCTGAAACGCTTCCCATCGGTAAATGCCTCCATCGACGGCAACGATATTGTCTATCATGGTTACCAGGATGTAGGTGTTGCTGTATCCACAGATCGCGGCCTGGTGGTACCTATCCTTCGCAACGCTGAGAACATGAGTATTGCCAATATCGAGAACGGCATTGTCGAATATGCCACCAAAGCTCGTGACGGCAAGCTGGGTATTGAAGAGATGACCGGTGGTACTTTCACCATTACCAACGGTGGTGTTTACGGATCGCTGATTTCAACGCCGATTATCAACCCGCCACAGACAGCGATTCTTGGCATGCACAAGATTCAGGAGCGTCCTGTGGCTGTTAACGGTGAAGTTGTGGTGCGACCAATGATGTACCTGGCGCTCTCCTACGACCACCGACTGATCGATGGCAAGGGCGCTGTCCAGTTCCTGGTAACCATTAAGGAACTGCTCGAAGATCCAGCTAAGATATTGCTTGAGATTTAATTTATAACTATTTGATATTTATAGGAAATAGTATGTCAGAAAAATACGATGTAGTCGTAATCGGCAGTGGCCCTGCAGGTTATGTTGC
>JBMYPM010000287.1:0-1620 GCA_049600275.1 Porticoccaceae bacterium
TAATCCCGTATTCAGAGAGCCGCTGTAAAATTGGCTGGTTGGCCGCCGGAAAATTAAATAATCTTCCAGGCTCTTCAGCCAGCAACTCCTGTAAACCAACCCAGCGACATTCCTGCCCTTCCTTGCCGCGAGCAGTGCCAGTAAAACCATTTACCTGCCAGATATCCAGAAACACCTGCTTGTCGGGATAATCATGCTCGACCTGCATATAGGGTTCAACAGTTTCAATACGAATATCCAACTCTTCGAAAAGTTCTCGGGCCAATGCAGACTCGGGGCTTTCACCGGGCTCAACCTTGCCACCGGGAAATTCCCAGAAACCACCCTGGTGCAGATGATCAGCGCGGCGAGAAATAAAGATTTGCTGTCGATCCTGATTGACAATAACTGCGGCGACAACATGAATACGCTTCATTGGTAGGCTCTTATTTACAGCGACAACTAGGTACGATATTCGGCATTAATACGCACATATTCATAGGTCAGGTCGGTGGTCCAGACGGTCTCTACAGCAGTGCCGCGATTGAGCGAGACATGAATAGTAATATCTTCCGCTGCCATCGCCTGCTCGCCGGCCTCTTCGCTATAGCTGGCGGCGCGGCCACCCTGCTCGACAATCAGTACCTGGTTAAGGCTGATAGAGACTTTGCTTACATCGAGGTTATCGACACCTGCTCGACCTACGGCGGCAAGTATTCTCCCCCAGTTGGCATCGGAGGCAGCCAGTGCTGTTTTAACCAGTGGCGACTCGGCAATACAGTAGGCGACTTTTACCGCCTCCGCTGAGTCTTCTGCGCTGTCCACCAGGACACTGACAAATTTACTGGCGCCTTCACCATCGCGAATAATTGACTGGGCCAGTTCAATAAACACAGTCTCAAGATTGGCGACAAACTGGTCGAAGTTGCTCTCATCGATAACAATGCCACTGGCGCCAGTAGCGGCCAGAACCACTGCATCATTGGTCGATGTATCACTGTCTACGGTGATGCGGTTAAAGGATTTATTGGTCACCAGGCGCAGCGCGCGATTCAATAACTCTGGATCGATCTGGGCATCTGTGGCGACAAAACCGAGCATGGTGGCCATATTCGGCTTGATCATGCCGGAGCCTTTGGTGATACCAGTAATGGTCAACTGCGCTCCCTCTATACTGAACTGCAGGCTGGCTCCTTTGGGGCGAGTATCGGTGGTTAAAATACCCTCGGCGGCATCTGCCCAGCCATTTTCATCCAGGGCTCCAACCGCCTGGGGAATACCTGCCAACAGCTTATCCATTGGCAGCGACTCGCCGATAACACCGGTTGAAAAAGGCAGTACCTGAGATGATGACAGGGACTGTAACTCTGCGAGTACCTCACAGCTCTGCCGGGCGTCGGCAAGACCAGTGTCACCGGTGCCGGCATTGGCATTTCCGGTATTAATCAGCAAATAGCGTGGCGTTGCGGATTGAAGGTGCTGTTTGGCTACTGTAACCGGTGCCGCACAGAACGCATTCTGGGTAAAAACCGCGGCGACGGAGGTAGATTCACTGAGCTCCATCACCACAAGATCTTTGCGCCCTGGTGTTTTGATACCGGCGCAGGCAGTCCCCAATTTAAAACCTGGGACTGGATGCAT
>JBMYPM010000288.1:0-1594 GCA_049600275.1 Porticoccaceae bacterium
GACCTGGTTATCACCATCGATATGAAGTCTACCTGTCTTACCCTTTCACCGCTCCCTGAATGGAAAAAATTTGAAGAGAAAGTCGCAGCACTGCCGGCTATGGACGATCTGGGCGAAATGCTCAGTCGCTTCGTTATTGGCCAGGCCAAGGACCTCCAGGTGGATGGCAGTGGACGAATCCTTATTCCACCGGAATTGCGCGGCTATGCGCAGCTTGAGAAAAAGCTTGTGCTGGTTGGCCGCACCCAGCGTCTGGAAATCTGGTCCGAGGACAACTGGAACGCCGAGCGGGAAAAATCACAGGAAACTTACCGGAGCATGCTTCTTGATCGGGAGAACATGTCGGAAGCGTTAAAGAATCTCTCCTGGTAGGGGCCCAGAAGTGAATGAGATTGAGAAGCCAGAGCACAAGACAGTACTACTTCACGAAGCTGTCGATGCGCTGGTCACCGACCCGGATGGTTTTTATATAGATGGCACATTCGGGCGCGGCGGGCACACCGCTGAGCTGTTATCCAGATTATCCGAAAAGGGTCGGGTGCTGGCGATTGACAAGGATCCCCAGGCCATTGCAGCAGGCCTCGAAAGGTTTGCCGGCGAGAGTAGATTACAGATTGTCCACGGCTCCTTTGCCGATATGGGCAGTTGGATAGAGGGCAGAGAGGTAACCGGTGTGCTGGTAGACCTCGGTGTCTCCTCTCCGCAGCTAGACCAGGCCGAGCGGGGATTTAGTTTTATGCGTGATGGACCGCTGGATATGAGAATGGATACCAGCTCTGGGGTGTCGGCGGCAGATTGGCTTGCCAGCGCAGCTGAGGCGGATATTGCCCAGGTGATCAAGGAGTACGGCGAAGAGCGTTTTGCCCGAAGAATGGCAGCAGCTGTGGTTCGTGAGCGGGCACTGCAGCCGATCACCGGAACAGTCCAGCTGGCAAAGATACTGGCAGATGCACACCCGGCCTGGGAGCGGGGCAAGCATCCGGCCACCAAGGCTTTCCAGGCGATACGAATTTTTATCAATCGCGAACTGGATGACCTCAATCTGCTGTTGGAGCAGGTGATAGATTTTTTACAGGTGGGTGGCCGGCTGGTGGTGATTAGTTTCCACTCCCTCGAGGATCGCAAGGTAAAGCGTTTTATTCGCGATCAGGAACGTGGTCGGCAGTTGCCAAAAAACCTGCCAGTACCAGATGTGGAGCGCGGTGTACGCCTGAAGAAGCTGGGTAAGGCGGTTAAACCTGACAGCGCTGAAGTTGACGGTAATGTGCGATCTCGCAGTGCCGTTATGCGCGTTGCGGAGCGTGTAGCATGAGCAGTTCGCTACGCCTTGGCCTGCTCTGGGCATTGGTACTAAGCAGCGCCCTGACAGTGGCATTTGTCAGTCATGTGTGCAGACAGAAATACGATCAGCTGACAGCGCTGGAAAGAGAAAAAAATCAGTTGCAGGTTGCCTACGGTAAATATTTGCTCGAGCAGAGCGCCTGGGGATCAATGCAACGTGTAGAAACCATGGCCAAGGACAGCCTGAATATGCACAGTCCTCAGCCCCAGGACATTATGATGGTGAAGCAATAACAGTGGCCAAGAAAACGGC
>JBMYPM010000289.1:0-1570 GCA_049600275.1 Porticoccaceae bacterium
AGCAGAACATCGAGGATCCGATCTTCCGCGGAGTCCATGGCGCGCTGCTCGACCTTCTTAATCTCCTGCTCGCGCACCTGCTTGACTGAGGTCTCAACCAGATCGCGAATAATTGACTCAACATCTTTGCCCACATAGCCGACTTCGGTAAATTTGGTCGCTTCCACTTTGACAAAGGGGGCATTGGCAAGCCGTGCCAGGCGCCGGGCGATCTCGGTTTTACCCACACCGGTGGGGCCGATCATAAGGATGTTTTTTGGCGTCACTTCATTGCGCATCTCATCGTCGAGCTGGGCGCGGCGCCAGCGGTTGCGCAGGGCGATGGCGACGGAGCGCTTGGCATCGTCCTGGCCGATAATATGGCGGTTTAGCTGGTGAACAATTTCTCTGGGTGTCATTTGTGACATAACAATCTCTATCCTGGTTTCTAGCTACCTAAGAATTGGAGTCCAATTCTTCAATAGTTCTATTGTGATTAGTGTAAATACAGATATCGCCGGCGATCTTCAGGCCCTGCTCGACAATATCCCTGGCGTCCATCTCAGTATTATCGAGAAGTGCGCGGGCAGCTGACTGGGCAAAGGGGCCGCCAGAGCCGATAGCGATCAGGTCATCTTCCGGCTGAATCACATCACCGTTACCGGTGATAATCAGCGAGGCTTCACTGTCGGCAACGGCCAGTAGTGCTTCAAGCTTGCGCAGAATACGATCGGTGCGCCAGTCTTTGGCCAGTTCCACAGCCGCCTTGGTGAGGTTGCCCTGGTGCTGTTCAAGCTTGGCTTCAAAGCGCTCGAACAGGGTAAAGGCATCTGCAGTGCCGCCGGCAAAACCAGCGATAACCTTGTTCTGGTAGAGGCGTCGAACTTTGCGTGCATTGCCTTTCATAATGGTATTGCCCAGGCTTACCTGGCCATCGCCACCAATCACGACTTTGCCGTTGCGGCGCACTGAGAGGATGGTTGTTCCGCGATACTGTTCCACGAATTTACTCCTTAATTTGGTTATCACTAGAAATGGGGTCAGCTTGGGGAATATCAATGGCTGAGAGAAAACTATTGCTATAAAAGGGGCAGGTAACCATTGCGAAGCACAGACTGCTCAACCTGCCCGGGGAAAAAATTAAACAGCGGCCGACAGCGCAGTCCGGCAATACGCAGCCCCCGGGATGTCCAATTGTTGCAGGTGTTGATCAGCATATAGATACCGCGAGCCTTGTAAAATACTTCCCCGCCAGGCTTTTCCCGAACCTGGGTGAGCTGGCCCTGGTTGTCCGGTTTAAAGTAGTCAGCGATAAATTGCCCCAGTGCCTCGGTTATCTCCTGATTGCTGTCGATACTGTAGATACGGTTGGTCTCGCTTTTCTGTTCACGAATACTGTTGATACCCAGTACTGCAATTACCGCTGCCGAGGGCAGCAGCAGGGCGCGCATTGCGCTGAGGAAGGTCTGCTGCGGGGAGCCGTAGTACTGAAAATCACCCCAGCCGATTCGCGCCCAGCGGCAGTCTTGCAGCTGTTCCTGAAGCGCCGGAATATTTTGCAATAAAATACTTGCGGGCAGCACCAGGTGGG
>JBMYPM010000290.1:0-1480 GCA_049600275.1 Porticoccaceae bacterium
CCGATGCCGGACTCGACTATTACAACCACAACCTCGATACCTCCAAAGAGTTCTATGGTGAAGTGATTACCACCAGAACCTATCAGGACCGTCTGAATACGCTGGCCAATGTGCGCAAATCAGGTATGAAAGTCTGCGCTGGCGGTATTGTCGGTATGGGCGAAGAGCAGAAAGATCGCGCTGGACTGTTGATGGAGCTGGCCAACTTGCCCGCTCATCCGGAATCAGTGCCGATCAATATGCTGGTAAAAGTAGCCGGTACTCCCATGGAGAGCGAAGAAAACCTCGATCCCTTTGAATTTATTCGCACTATTGCTGTAGCGCGCCTGATGATGCCAAAGTCCTATGTGCGCCTGTCTGCAGGGCGAGAGGAAATGAACGAACAGATGCAGGCGATGGCCTTTATGGCCGGCGCCAACTCGATTTTCTACTGCGACAAACTACTGACCACCCCCAACCCGAAAGCTAACAGCGATATGCAGCTGTTTGAGCGACTGGGGATCAAGCCTGAGGAATACCAGGTGGACAAAGATAGCCAGGAGCAGGAAGCCGAGCTTCACAAGTCGATCGCCGAGGCAAAAACTGACTCGCTGTTTTATCGAGCCGGCTAATCAGCTCTATGAAGTCTATGGACGCCACGCTTCAGGCGCAGCTGGACCAGCGTCGCCTGGAGCATCTCTACCGGACGCGACTCAATGTCGCCTCTGGCTGTTCATCGACCCTTGAGGTCGATGGCGCGACGCTGGTAAATTTCTGCAGCAATGACTACCTGGGCCTGGCCGCCCATCCGGAGATTAACCAGGCGCTAAAAAAGGCGGTTGACCAATATGGCACCGGCAGTGGCGCATCCCATCTAATCAGTGGTCACTCCACCGCCCACCAGCAACTTGAAGAGCAGTTGGCAGAGTTTACCGGGCGACCGCGGGCACTATTATATTCCACGGGTTATATGGCCAATATGGGCACGATTAACGCCCTGGTTGGCCGTCATGACCTGGTACTCCAAGACCAGTTAAATCACGCATCCCTGCTCGATGGTGGCCATTTATCCCGAGCCACCTCCCAGCGCTATAAGCACGCCGACCTCGAAAACCTGCAACAGCGCCTCGAACAATCCACTGCCACTCGCAAACTGATTGCGACCGACGGTGTATTCAGTATGGATGGCGATCTTGCGCCGCTCAGGGAACTCAGTGCCATGGCCAGCAAGCACAATGGCTGGTTGATGGTCGATGATGCCCATGGTTTTGGTGTACTCGGCCAGCAGGGTGGCGGTTTGGTTGAAGACCTAAACCTTAGCTATGAGCAGGTACCTGTATTGGTTGGCACACTGGGCAAAAGCTTTGGCACCTTTGGCGCATTTGTCGCCGGCAGCGAGGCTTTAATAGAAAGCTTAATTCAATTTTCACGCAGCTATATCTATACCACGGCGATGCCCCCGGCGATCGCTGCGGCAACTCTGACCAGTCTTAAAATCCTT
>JBMYPM010000291.1:0-903 GCA_049600275.1 Porticoccaceae bacterium
TGCGCAGGGCGATGGCGACGGAGCGCTTGGCATCATCCTGGCCGATAATATGGCGATTGAGCTGGTGGACAATTTCTCTGGGTGTCATTTGTGACATAGCTGTTCCTGGTTTTTCTCTGTTAGGAATTGGAATCCAATTCCTCAATAGTTCGGTTGTGATTGGTATAGATACAGATATCGCCGGCAATTTTCAGGCCCTGCTCGACAATAGCCCGGGCGTCCATCTCTGTGTTATCCAGCAGAGCGCGGGCCGCTGACTGGGCAAAGGGGCCACCGGAGCCAATGGCGATCAGGTCATCTTCCGGCTGAATTACATCGCCGTTACCGGTGATAATCAGCGAGGCATCGCTGTCGGCCACTGCCAACAAAGCCTCCAGCTTGCGCAGGATACGGTCCGTGCGCCAGTCTTTGGCCAGTTCCACCGCCGCCTTGGTCAGGTTGCCGTGATGCTGTTCCAGCTTGGCTTCAAAGCGTTCAAACAGGGTAAAGGCATCTGCGGTACCACCGGCAAACCCGGCGATAACCCGATCCTGATAAAGCCTTCTTACTTTGCGGGCATTGCCCTTCATAATGGTGTTGCCAAGACTCACCTGACCATCGCCGCCAATAACCACTTTGCCGTTGCGGCGCACTGAAAGGATGGTTGTTCCCCGATACTGTTCCACGAATAGACTCCTGAATTTGGTTATCACTAGAAATGGGGTCAGCTGAAGGAAAATCAATAGCTGAATAAAAAAACAACTGCCTGTTATGTTAGGGGCAGATAGCCATTGCGACGCACTGAACGCTCAACCTGGCTGGGTAGAAAATTTATCAGCGGCAGGCAGCGCAGCCCGGCAATACGCAGCCCCCTGGAAGTCCAGTTATTACAGGTATTGCTTATCAGGTAAATACCCCGGGCTT
>JBMYPM010000292.1:0-880 GCA_049600275.1 Porticoccaceae bacterium
GGCCCCACCGGCGTGGGTAAAACAGAGATCGCGCGACGACTGGCGCGGCTGGCCAACGCGCCCTTTGTCAAAGTGGAGGCGACCAAATTTACCGAAGTGGGCTATGTGGGCAAGGATGTGGAGTCCATTATTCGCGATCTGGTGGAAACCTCGGTCAAGCAGGTGCGCGAGCAGGAAATTAAAAAGGTTGAGCAGCGCGCACTGGACTCCGCCGAAGAGCGAATTCTCGATGCCCTGCTGCCCCAGGCCCGCGGCGTCGACGGCCAGTCGGAACAGGCCTCCTCTACCCGCCAGGTCTTTCGTAAAAAACTGCGTGAGGGTGCGCTCGATGAAAAAGAGATCGAGATTGAGTTGAGTCAGACCCCTGCCGGTGTTGAAATTATGGCGCCTCCAGGAATGGAGGAGATGACCTCCCAGCTGCAAAATATGTTCAGCAGCATGGGCCAGGGCAAAACCGCCACCCGCAAGCTAACCGTTGCCGAGGCCATGAAACACCTGAAGGAAGAGGAAGCGGCCAAGCTGATCAATGAGGAGGAGATTAAAACCCGCGCAGTCGATGCCGCCGAGCAGAATGGCATTGTCTTTCTCGACGAGATCGACAAGGTCTGCCGCCGCGGTGAAGCCAGCGGTGCCGATGTCTCCCGTGAGGGTGTACAGCGGGATCTGCTTCCACTGATTGAAGGCAGCACAGTCTCCACCAAATACGGCATGATCAAGACCGACCATATTCTGTTTATCGCTTCCGGCGCCTTCCATCTGGCCAAGCCCTCGGACCTGATCCCGGAACTGCAGGGCCGACTGCCGATTCGAGTGGAACTGCACTCCCTGAAGATCAATGACTTTGAGCGGATTCTTACCGAACCCAAAGCCTCACTGACCA
>JBMYPM010000293.1:0-862 GCA_049600275.1 Porticoccaceae bacterium
ACCTTTAACATCAACACCTGGCTCAATGGTCAAAGTTACACCCGCAGCCTGGATAGCAGACATCTCAGAAGCAGATGAGATAACGCCGTTACCATTACCTACTTTAACTGTGCCTGAAAGTACATAGTCAGTACCAGCAACCATGGTGTAGTCTTGGTCGATAGTGCCGCTTATTGTACATACACCAGAATCACATGATGCGAAGTCATAGTTATTAACACTTGGAGCAGAAACTGTGCCTGGTAGAGTCCAACCTTCATACCATGGAGTCTCACCCGCTTTAACCGCACCAATATAGTCAGTTGAGTCAAACACGAAGCCAGAACCATTGTCTACAGCTGTGATAGTAGTTGCTGCTACTGACGCCGAAGCATTAGTAATTGCTAAGTTTGAATCAAAGTTGATACCTTCAAGAACAATACCAGACGAACCATCTGCTGGCTGTTCTTTTAGGAACGCTGTGCCCGCTGTATCACAAAGGAAGTTTGTGAATGTCGCTGGCGTGTCGATCTTCGCTGTTGCACTGCTACCGTCATGATCCGAATCATCGATACGTACACAGGTATTATCGTAACCCGCTACAGCTGAATTGTAGATGTTTGCAGTTACAGAACCTCGGATACGCATACCAAACTCAGACTTACTGTTAGCAGCATCACCACCGATAACGGTCACGTTAGCTACTGAACCAGCAGTCTCTGGCACATAATCTTCATCCGATGAGTTAAGCTCTAGACCACGTGGGTCGTTCGAACCAACTGGAACCGCTCCTTCGTCTTGACGCTTGATCACCAACGCATACTGGATGTTACCTTGGAAACCTTCATCAAAATCGATGTCATCATCGTCATTGTTAGTCAGT
>JBMYPM010000294.1:0-669 GCA_049600275.1 Porticoccaceae bacterium
GTTGAACCCGCGTCCGCCAGTACTCTGCCTTTGGCTCTACATGCTTAGCTTCCGTTAATTAATTTAACGGTCAACAGCCCAACGGTCAGGACGTAGACCGCGAGTCTCGTAAAATTTGACGGTGTCTCCCGAGACATGAGCCACCGCGGTCCAGTTCTAAGTGACAGTCACACCCTCGATACTGGCATCTTGGGATAGACCGCTAACGGGGTTTAAGCCGCTAGTGCGTAGTTGTCGTCGTTGGCAACTATTAGTTAACAGCTTTGGATTAACGTGATTGGCTGTCATCACGGCATGCACCGCAGGTTTCGTGACCGTCGTCGAATCCATAACGCCCCCGAGCTACGAAGTATACATCAAGCGCTAGAGAGCCATAGCGAAACAGTTCGCGTACACTCCGCGCATGAAAATTCTGTCCCCCATTGTCCGGGCGGCCTTCAAAGATATGTTGCCGCTGTTTTTGCCTGCCCTGCCGTTTGCGCTGCTCTTTGGCGTGATGGTGGTTGAGTCAGGTGTGCCGCACCTGCTGGGCTGGTCCAGCTCCATCATCATGTTCGGTGGCTCAGCGCAGATGACACTCATCACGCTGGTGGGTGAGGGTGCTGCGGTCTCGGCTGCGATAACGACGACCCTCATCGTGACAGCGCGGCATATTCTTTACTCTGTTAC
>JBMYPM010000295.1:0-616 GCA_049600275.1 Porticoccaceae bacterium
TGAACTCTTCTGATGCCAGCTACACACCCCAGACTGCTGGTGTTATCGCCAACGTAACTATTATTGGTGGTGATGCAGCTAACTCAGCGGGTGAGTTCGGTATGCGTCTGCGTGGTTCGGTCACTGCGGCAATACACAACTCAGCGGTCACTGGCTACGATGTAACCTGTGCCCGTATCGATGATTCAGATAATGACGGTGATGCAAACACACCAAAGATCGATACGCCGATCACTCTGAACAACTTCCTCTGTGACACTGTGGGTGTTGCCTTTAATAAGGAAGATCCAGTTGCAGGTTCAACGGTGACTGAAGAAGTGATTGTTCTCGATGCTAACTATGCCATCACTAATGACAGTGCATCTGTACCAGCTACAGATATTACTGCCCTGGACAATGGTTCTGGCTTCGTCTTTGACTCAACTGACTTTGTTGGTGCGGTTAAAGAAGGAACTACGCCATGGTTCAGCGAGTGGGTGATTGAAGGTTCTCTGTAAGCTAAAAATGTTTCGATAAGTTTTAAAGGCCCCGAAAGGGGCCTTTTTTTTGCCTAAAAAATCTTCAGTAGCTGTTACAAGCAATACAGCACAGTGAAATAGCCTACAGTTCAAAAGTC
>JBMYPM010000296.1:0-608 GCA_049600275.1 Porticoccaceae bacterium
TAATGCGCGTCCCTTATGGGATGGTGTGGTAACACAGCATTGTGTCGGTGCGGGATGGAGCAGTCTGGTAGCTCGTCGGGCTCATAACCCGAAGGTCGTTGGTTCAAATCCAGCTCCCGCTACCAAGTTTTTTTAGTTTGACGTTATTGCTACGTTAAGCTTATTGGAAATGGTGGAAGAAATAGACTAGGATTGTCTAACTAAATGGGTTGTTTGGCAGTATTTAACCTTTTAGGCCGCCAAGAAATTAGCGTCAAATAGGACGCAAATCGAGGAGCCCCATTTTGGGGCTTTTCTTTAGATGGATATAAATGGGCTGTATGCCCATTTTTTTTTCGGAGAGTATTGTGTCGAGTGGTGAGGTTTTAAAGCAGTTGCTTGAGCCGGTGGTGGATTCACTGGGCTGTGAACTCTGGGGTATCGAGCTTCAGATGGGCGGCAATACCAAGCTACTCAGAATCTTTATCGATCGCGATGAAGATGGTGTTGACATTAATGACTGTGAAAAAGTTAGTCGTCAAGCCAGTGCAATACTTGATGTTGAAGATGTTATTTCAGGTGAATATACCTTAGAGGTTTCTTCGCCTGGCATGGATCGACCGCTCTAT
>JBMYPM010000297.1:0-595 GCA_049600275.1 Porticoccaceae bacterium
CGCCCGAGAAGTGCTTCAGTATGTTGAATCAAGTAATCGAAGAAGTTGGCATCTGCTATTAGACCGTACTTAATCACCTCGGCCATACCCGCAGCGTACTCGCGGTCCGGTAAGGTCTCCAGCGTCACCGTATCAATGATGACCCCAATAGGCTGATGAAAGGCTCCGATCAGATTTTTACCCATCGGATGGTTAACACCAGTCTTTCCGCCAACAGAGGAATCAACCTGCGACAGCAGCGTCGTCGGAACTTGAATGAAGTCGGCACCACGGAGAAACGAGGCAGCGGCAAATCCAGTCATATCACCAATAACGCCGCCACCAAGCGCAATGAATACGGTACTGCGCTCATGCTGATCCTCAAGGGCCGCGGTCAGGATGCGCTCGTAGGACGCGAGCGTTTTGTGCTCCTCCCCATCGGCCAATTCAACAATAGTCACTTTGCGACCAGTTGTACCCGTATCGTGCAGTGCATCCAAAATAGACGATTGGAATAATGGCGCAACCGTCACATTGGTAACGAGGCAGACGCTCCGATTGCCAACGAGAGACCGCAGTACATTACCTTGGGATAGTAAGCCCCGACCGATGTGGA